>DATLUX010000515.1:0-10228 GCA_035577805.1 Verrucomicrobiia bacterium | reverse complement strand
GATCCAACGGACCTCGAGTGCGGTCAAGCAGCTTTTGGTAGATCTGATCCATCAGCTGAGCATCCTTAAAGAGCAGATTGCGGCTGTATTCCAGTTGCCAGGCAGAGAACTTGTAGCGGAAGCGGCTGCGGGTTTGGTCCTGGACCGACAGGCCAAAGCATAGACACGCACTATAGAGCCAGCGCTCACAACTCAACATTCAACGATACCTACTTCGTCATCGCCGGGCGCGGGCGGGGCTTATGGAGCGCGAAGATGTCGGTCTGATGGCGCTGGCCGGGTTTGGCGGAATGCGGATCGCGAGAGCCGAAGACGGGGCTGTTGAGGCGATCGGAGGCCTGGCCGGTTTTCACTTCTTCGATGAGGTCCGCGACGCTCTGCAGGACGCGGGTGGGTTGATAAACATAATCACCGACGGCTTCCAGTTGGGTGGAACCGGTCAGGACAAGGAACGATTGCAGGCCCGCTTCGAAGGCGCCGCGGATATCCGTCTCCATGGTATCGCCGATCAGCACGACGTTTTCCGGGGCAGTCAGGGCAAGCTCGGCGAGTTTGCGCCGGGCCCGATGGAACATGTAGCCGTTGGGTTTGCCCAGAAAGTAGGCGCGCCGGCCGGTGCTGGCTTCGAGAAATGCGGCGGTGGCGCCGGCGCCCGGGCGCGTCTTTTCACTGCCGACCGGGCACCAATTATCCGGGTTGGTGGCCAGCAAACGAGCGCCGCGCTCGATGCATTCGTGGGCTTTGACCAGCTTTTCCATGGTGGTCATGCCTTCACCCACCACCACGTAACGGGGTTGGATCGCATCGTTGGCGATCTTCCTTTCATGCAAGGCGGTCAGCAAACCGCCCTCGCCGATGACAAAGACCGTGCAGCCGGGATCCGTTTCGCTCAGGAAATCCGCCGTGTTCAAGGCCGAGGTGTAGAAATGGCGCGCGGACAATCCGTGCACGCCGAGATGTTTCACGCGCACCGCCAGATCTTCCGGTGTCGGGGCCGAGTTGTTGGTAAGGAAAAGGAACGGTGTGCCCGTGCCGAGCAGCGCTTGCACGAACTCCGCCGCCCCGGGAATCAACTGGTTCTCCCGGTAAATGACTCCATCCATGTCGATCAAGAATCCGGTTTTCATATCGGTACGTCTTACATTGGCAATCCTTCGATTGCGTTGGGTTGATCCCACCGCGAACGGGCGCGGGATTCGAGTGGGGGGAATGCCGCCGGGTTCTGGCGGCAGGTTGTGTACACCAGAAGCGCCGCCGCCAGTCAACCCAATCTTGCTCCGGATTGTTCCGGACCATGGGATTTCCGATTTTCGATTGGCGATATTGGCGATTTTCAATTGGGGTAAGTCGCAGCCAATCGGAAATATCGGAAATTGAAAATCGAAAATTGGCAATGGGCTGGTGGCTCGCCTACACTCGGGCGCGACCCGTGAAGAGTCACTCGATTGTTTTGGCGGTGCTGAGCCTGCTGCTGGCGGGGTCTGCTCCTGGTGCCCAACGCTATCTGGACTCACGCGCGGAACGGCCGGTGCTGCACGCCCGGCATTGGCTGGCCATCACGGGCAAACCCATCGCGGCCACCGCCGGTGCGAAGATGTTCGAAAAAGGAGGCAACGCGGTGGACGCCGCCTGCGCGATGCTCGGGGCGGTCTGCACCATGTACGATGATTTGGCCTGGGGCGGTGAAACGCAGGCCCTGATCTACGATCCGCGAGCCAAAAAAGTCATCGGCGTCAATGCTCTGGGCATGGCGCCCACGGGCGCCACCCCTGAATTCTTTCGGCAACAACTCAAACTCAAATATGCCCCTCAGGAAGGACCGCTGGCCGCCCTGACCCCAGGAACACCCGGTGGATTGATGACGATGCTGGCGGAATACGGAACCTTGTCCTTGCGGGAGGTCCTGGAACCCTCCTTGGAAATGGCCGAAGGTTATCCGGTCGAAGAAGAAACTTCCTGGAAAATCCAACGCGACAAAGAAAAACTGAAACGTTGGAAATATTCCAGGGACGTCCTGCTCATCCATCCGGACGAACGATTCGAAGCGCCGCGTCCGGGCGAATTGTTGCGGCAGCCGGATTTGCGGGCGACGCTGCAGAAACTGGTGGAGGTGGAAGCGGCGGCATTGCAAGCGGGAAAAGGACGCAAGGCCGCCATTTACGCCGCTTACGAACGTTTTTATAAAGGGGACATCGCCCAGGAATTTGTCCGTGCTTCCCAAGAGATGGGCGGGCTTCATACGCTGCAAGATTTGGCCAACTGGCAAGTCAAACTCGAAGAACCGCTCAAGACCAGTTACAAGGGCATCGAGGTCTTTAAGCTGAATACCTGGACCCAGGGCGGGGCTTTGTTGGAAATGCTTAACTTGGTCGAGCCACTTGATGTGCCGGGCATGGGCTACAACAGCGCGCGTTACATCCATACGCTTTGTCAGGCCATGCAGCTGGCCCTGGCCGATCGCGACTTCTACTTTGGCGACCCGGGCGTGCCGCCGGAGGAACCCATCCGCGGTCTGCTTTCCAAAGATTACGCCCGGGAACGGTGGGAATTGTTTGATTCGACTCACAACAACCCGGATACGCGTCCCGGCGATCCCTATCCGTATGAGGGCAAGAAGAACCCGTTCAGCAAACAGCTCCGCAACTGGTCCAACTGGAGGAATCTCAAGGTGAACAAAGCGGAGGACGACGCGAGTCTGCGGGAGTTTGAACACGGTTTCCGGGCGGGCACGACCACGATTGAGGCGGCCGACCAGGGCGGCTGGGTGGTATCGATCGTGCCCAGCGGCGGTTGGATCCCGGTTTGTATTGCCGGCAAAACCGGGGTGGGCATGAGCCAACGGATGCAAAGCTTCGTCCTGGATGAAGCGGAGAATCCGTTCAACGTCCTGGCTCCCGGCAAACGGCCACGCGTCACCCTCAGCCCGTCGATCGCCCTGTTATTGGGCCGGCCTTACATGTGTTTTGCGGTGCAGGGCGGGGATGCCCAGGAGCAGAATCTGTTACAGTTCTTCCTGAACGTGGTGGAGTTTGACATGAACGTGCAGGAGGCTTGCGAAGCCGCCAACTTCAACACTTACCAGGCCCGCGCCTCCTTCGATAAACACGAAACTCAACCCGGCCGGCTTCTCCTCCATGAAGAAGTTCCGAGCGTGGTGCGCCGCGATCTGTTGCGCATGGGTTATCGCCTCGAACTGCGCCGCAAAACTTCCGGCCCGATCACCGCCATCTATTTCGACTGGGAACATGGCACCATGTGGGGCGGCGTCGCCAACGACGGCGACGATCATGGCGTCGCGTGGTAGCGCCAAGTTTCACTGCGGTAACCCATTTCGACGCACCGTTCGACATTCGACATTCGTCATTCGACATTCGACATTCGTCATTCGTCATTCCAGTGCCTCCTGATGCCGGAACGATCAACATTCAATTCAATTCAACGTCCAACGCTCAACTTTCAGACCTCTCGCCGTTGAAGGTTGAATGTTTTTAAGCGGGCGCATGCGTAGCCTTCTCCGTGCACGTCGATATGCGCTTGCGATGGGGCCGTGAACTTTCAACTGAGAAGGCCCCCACCCAGCCCCTCTCCCATGAAATGGGAGAGGGTGGCCCCGCGACTGCGGGGCCGGGTGAGGGTCTGCTTTGCTTGCCTTGCGTCCGCAGATCAATAGCATGGGGCGGAACTACCGTCCTATGCCGCCTGTGCCCAGCGTTGCCTTACGCCTGCGTGGTCTGGCTTGGCTGCTGCTGGGGCTGCCGGTGCTGGCGGCGGCGGGAGTGTGGTCCTGGGCCGGGCTGGAGCAATCGCGCCAGGCGTTGCGGTACGTTGAGAAATTGGAGCCCGACCTGCCGCATGTCGGCGGCGTGAGCGGGCACATCTCCTCCGATCGCTGCCAGGCTTGTCACCCGCATGAACATGCTTCCTGGCGGCGAACCTATCACCGGACCATGACGCAAGTGGCCCTGCCCGAGAACGTGCTGGGTAACTTCGACAATTCCACCGTGCTCTCCGACGGCCTGGCTTACCGCGTGTTTAAGGAAGGCGCTGAGTTCTGGGCGGAGATGCCGGACCCGGACGTGATGATGTATGTGGCGCAAGGCGGCAAAAAACTGGCCTTGAAAGATATTCCGCGGACGCGCGCGCGCGTCGTGATGGCGACCGGCTCGCATCATTATCAGACCTATTGGGTCGCAAGCCCGCGTTATGATCGCCTGCTCCAAACGCTGCCGCTGGTTTACCTGAAAAGCGATCGACGCTGGATCCCGCGCGCGGCGGCGTTCATGCGTCCGCCGGGCGATGCCGACCGTTTCATCACGCAATGGAATCATCATTGTATTCGCTGCCATAGCACCGCGGGCAACCCCGGCCTGGACCAGAAGACCGGCATGCTCGATACGCGGGTGGCCGAGCTCGGGATTGCCTGCGAAGCCTGCCATGGTCCGGCCGAGGAACACGTCCGGCGCCATCAAAATCCGGTGCACCGTTATGCCCAGCATTTCCGGGGCGGGCCCGACCCCAGCATCGTCAACCCGGCGCGTCTGGATCATCGGCGTTCCTCGGAGGTCTGCGGGCAATGTCACGGGGTTTTTATTTTCCGCGACGAATTCGCCCTGCAATCCGCTTCGCAAGGGCCGCTCTATCAGGCCGGGGAAGATCTGCATCGCGCCCGGTATTACATCCAGCATCCGGCCCGCGAGCCTTCCCCGGTGCGCGCGGAGGAACTGCAAAAGAACCCGGACTTTTTCCGCGAACGCTGGTGGGACGATGGCACGATCCTGGCCGGCGGACGCGAATATACCGCGCTGGCTGTATCGGGTTGTTATAAGCGCGGCAAGATCTCCTGTTTATCGTGTCATTCGATGCATGACAGCGACCCGGTCGATCAACTCAAGACCGGAATGCAAGGCAACGCGGCCTGCACCCAATGCCATCAGGAACCAAAATTCACGCGCGACCTGGCGACGCACACGTTCCACGCGCCTGCTTCCCCGGGGAGCGAATGTATGAATTGTCACATGCCTTACTCGACCTATGCGCTGCTCGGCGGCATTCGCAGCCATCAAATTGAATCTCCGACCATCGCGGGCAGTGCTCGATACGGCACCCCGAATGCCTGCAATCTGTGTCATCTGGACCGGACTCTAGCCTGGACTCAGCAGTATCTACGTGAACGTTATCAGCAGCCTACCCAAACCTTGTCCGAAGCGCAGCAGACGGTTTCCGCCGCGGTTTTGTGGTTACTGAGCGGGCATGCGGCGCAGCGCGTCATCGCCGCGTGGCACGCCGGCTGGGCTCCAGCGCAGCAGGCTTCCGGTAGCGATTGGCTGGCGCCGCTGCAGGCGCGGCTCCTGGAAGATCCTTACGGGGTGGTGCGCTACGTGGCGGCAGACGCGCTGCGGAGCATGCCCGGGTTCAAGGATTTTTCTTACGACTTCCTCGCCGCGCCGGCGGAGCTGAAACGTTCTCGCGAACAAGCGGTGCAACAATGGCGCGAACGGCCGGCCCCCCGGCATACCGGCCGGGCCATCCTGCTGCAGGATGACGGCCGCCTGATGGAATCCGCCGTGGAAGAATTGCTTCGCCAACGCGATAACCGTCCGGTCATCATCAAAGAATAAGCAATCAGCGCATGGCGCAGCGTCCACTCTCGAGTTCCGGCGATGTCCTCACGCGGCTGTCCCGCCGGCATTTGTTGATTGGGTGGGGCGGGCTGCTGATCTTTCTGACCTTGGGGTTGGTGCTAGAAGGATTGCATGGAGTGAAGGCCGACTATTACCTGGACACGCGCGCCAGCACGCGGCGTTTGCTTTGGACGCTGGCCCACGCGCACGGCACCTTGTTTTCCTTGGTGCAGATCGCCTTTGCCGTCTCTCTGCCGCGGGTGACGGGTTTGTCGGAGAACGTGGCCCGCTGGATTTCGCGCGGGTTGTTGGGCGGTCTGGCCTTCTTGCCGCTGGGGTTTCTGTTGGGCGGCTTGAAGCTTTACGGCGGGGATCCGGGGCCAGGCATCTTGTTGGTTCCGTTGGGGGCCCTGATGCTCCTGGGAGGAGTGGCGGTGTTCACGAGAGCGCTGTTTAAGGCGGGCTCGTAGCAGGTCGCGAGGACTTGAGATTCCGGTTTGGAAGTACGTGTTTAGCGTGCCGGGTCGCAAACTGTAGCGGCGGTCATAGACCGCCGCTAAAGGTGCAGCTACCTGGGAAACGTTCAACGCGGAGCTAACAGCCACCAGCCACCAGCAACAAGGAACCAGCAACAAGGAACAAGAAAGCTGCGGCCGGCTTTTCTGAAACCGGCCGCAGCCACGTAATTCATCGACTACTTACGGCCGCAGGAGCCGGAAGAACTCGTTCTTAGCGGGATCGACAGGGGTTTCGTAATGGCCGTCTCCAAGCGTCATCGGCACGTCACCCCAATCGCTAGGCGCCAGCGAGGTGGTCCGTTGCAAGCGCACGCCTTGATTGGCTTTCCAGTTGATCGACAGGATGCCGGCGTTGAGCGCGGTCGAGATGGCTCCCGGCGGCAACTGCAATGCCAGTGACGGACTGGCCGAGGTCACAGGCACGCCGACGACGCCGGCGGCATACAACCCTTCGATTTCATCCGCTGACAGGGCCCGACGCCAGATGGCGACTTCGTCGATGGTCGCATCGACTTCCGCGCTGCCACCGTCGGTGTAACCGCCGGTGCCGTCCTGGCCGATGTTGGTGGCTTTACCGGTGGGAGTATCCAGGAGGTTGTCAACCCCGGCCCAAGTGGTTTCATTGCGCAGAACACCGTCGACATAGGTGCGTCCGACGCCGCTGCCGGGCTGGCGCTGGAACACGACCGTGATGTGATGCCAATTCAGATCGTTGAACACGCCGCCCGCGCTGTCGTAGTCGCGGCGGCTGCCGTTCGCTCCGGTCGGGGAGGCGGCAATGTTCCATTGGATCCGGCCGTCGTCGCCAGTGGCGACCGCCCAACCAGGGTTGCTGCCCGAGTTCCAATCTTTGTTGGCGATAAAGGCCGGATCGTCCGCCCAGGAGTTGAGCTTGGACCAGAACGAAACCGAGAAACTCTGGCTGGTGCCGAAGTTGAGGTCGGCGGGGGTGCCGAGCGTGACGTAATTAAACGAGCTGCCGTCCATTTTGCTCGAGTAATGCAGCCCTTTGCCGACGCGGCCGGGCACGAACGAGACGTTGCCGACCGCAGTGCCGTTATGAGTATGGCCCGAGCCGTCATTGAGGTTATCTTCGAAAGCAAGGTACGTCACCAGATCGGTCGTGACCGGAGGAGGCAGCGTAGCTTGGGACAGGTCTTTGCCGGCCAGCCCAGCCTGATAGATGGCGATGGCTTCCGCGGGAGACAACGCCCGGCGCCAGATGCCCAGATCATCAATGGTGCCGTCCTCGATGCCGACGCCACCGTTATCGGTGTAAGTCCCGGTGCCGTCCTGGCCGATGTTGGTTGGCAGCCCGGAATTGAGATCGCGCGCGGCGCCATTGGGGGTGTTGTTCACCTGAACGCCGTCGAGATACGTGCTGATCAGTCCGGCGCGGTCCCAGGAGAACACGACATGATGCCAGTTATTGTTGGCCAGAGTGCCGCCAGGTCCGTCGTAGTCGATGCGGGTCGGGGCCGCATTCCACTGCAAACCGCCGTTGCCGGCCGTGGCGATGACGTACCCGACATTGCCGCCGCTATTCCAGTTCTTGTTGGCCACAAACGACGGGTCGCCAGTCCACGTGGTGAACTTGGTCCAGAACGAGATGCTGAAGTTCACATCGGTGCCGAAGTTCAGATCATCGGGCATGCCGAGTGACACATAATTGAAGAAGCTGCCGTCCTTGGCGTTGCTGTAGCGTAAGGCAGTTCCCAAGCGGCCCGGCACATACTCGGGCGCACCCACCGTCGTGCCGTTGTTCCCGCGACCAGAGCTGTCATCGGCGATGCCGTCGGCCAGGTCATCATCGAATGTCAGGTGCACCACCAGGTCGTTAGTCACGCTGCCGGTCAACGCCGGCAGAACGACCAACTGACTTTCCGAGCTTTGCACGGTGCCACCGGGATTGGTGACGCGGACCCGATAGGTGCCCGAATCACCCAGCGTTACCGGGCTGATGACCAGTTGCGGTGAAGTCGCGTTGGGGATCGGGTTACCGCCTTTAAGCCACTGATACGTAATCGGCCCGGGCCCCGTGGCCGTGACGCTGAGGGTGGCCGATTGGCCTTCGGTGGCCGTCACGATCGGAGGCGGCTGCGAGGTCAACAAAGGTGGAGCCACCCCAGCATTAACCAGCAGATTGTCGAATGCCCAAAACCAATCGTTCTCCGCTAGAATCAATCCGAAGGTGATGACCATTTGGCTGGCGCCGGCCGGATTGTTGATCTTGACGTTCACGCTCTCATTGTCGTTGTCCCCATGATAATTGGGCTTATGCGTGTCGGAGCTCCAGCGCAGGACTTCAACCGGCGGTCCGCCATCGAACGACACACTGATCACCGCAGTTTGATCATTATCGAGATCAGGCCGATCATCACAACATTCCGCCTGCCATGCCGAATCGAACGTGATGAACACCGAATTCTCAGTCACGCCCGCCAGGGAAATCGGAGGGGTCGACATATAAGCGTTATACAAGCCGACATCATGGGTCGCGTCGTCCCATTCGTCCGGATCGGCGATCGCCACGGTCCCGTGGCCGCTGCTGAACTGCGAGCGCCCCTGGTCGCCCGCCGTCGCCGACCACCAGTTCTTGTCGGCGAAACTCCACCCGGCCCATTCGGTAACGCCATCAGTGTTGGGGTCCGCGTATCCGGGTATACCGGTGTCATCGATGGACCAACCATCGGGCGGCGTGTCGGTCCAGACATTGTCGCCGGGCAACCCTTCATCAATCTTGGGCCCGAGCGTTAGCTCTTCGAAGTCCTCAAACAACAAGGCGGCGCGGAAAGTGCGGCTGGCGGTCTTGGCACCATCGATACTTCCGGTATAAGAGAGGTCAAGGTGTTGATCGACCGCGCCCAGTGGGAAGAGGGCGGTGTTGGCCTTGCGGATCGTCAAGCGCGTGCCGTCGTTGTCGAAGGTCAGGCCCGTTTGCGTCACGCCGTTCAACTTCAGGGTCACGGAACTTTCCGCGATGGTGTTGTCACCCAGGCTGATGACGGCGCCGATGTCGGTGTTGCGCGAAGCGATCTCGGTGCGTGGGATCCATTTTTCCACGAAGGAAGGGATCGGCGGGATGTCCTGTGGGATTCCGGCGGCCGATGGCCCGCCCAAAGCACGCATCTGGCCAGGGCTCAACGGCACGTCGCGCAACTGGATGCTATTGACGTAGCCCACCGCGGCCTGGCCATTGTCGTCGTTGAACAATTCCACGCCGTTGACGCCATTGATAGCCCAACGGCCGTCCAAGGCCAGAATTGCGCCGCTGGTGGCCGGTTGGGTGCCGACTTCTTCGCCGTTGATGTATTTGCGGATGATATTAGCGGCTGCGTCCACCACGAACCCGATGCGATACCAGGTATTGGGAGAGATCTGCCCGCTGAAATTGTCGTCGCCCCCGATGCCACCCGCCGCATTAATCCCAAGGTCATGATCGGCGGCAAGGACCCGGCCGTCCGTCTCGGCCAATGGCCGGATGCTGGAAGCCGATTCGGTGGGATAAAGCAGGTCAAAGATGAGGGTGTATTGGTTGACCAACCCGCCTCCGCCGTTAGGGTTGGCGATAAAGAACATGATGTAGCCCTGGTCCGGATTGCCATTGGCGGGGAACTTCATCACCTGGGCGGGTTGGCCCCCGATATTGGGGAGGCCAAACGACGTCGTGGATCCGAACTTTGTTCCCTGGTCGGTCAGGCCGCCGGGAGCATCCTTGAAGGCCAGCGGATCGCCCACGGTGGCGTTCAGGTTGCCCGCGTCAAAATCCCACTGGCCAATCGGTTGGGCGAGGCCCGGGGCGGGGTTAAGGAACACGGCCAGGAGCGCTGCCCCGGCTACAACGTAACTAGTTATTTTCATACCATTCTGATGTTTGGTTCGGTTGAGGTTCTGCCGTTTCCGTAGTGCCGTCACTGCCGCCGTCCGACGCGACAAACATTACAAAAGTCCGTTTGGAGATAAGTGGTTGATGATCTGGGTTAGGACGAACTACTTGCTGGCGCCATATTGCTCGAGCGCCTCTTTTGCTTTCTTGTCTCCCTTATCCGCCGCCGCCTGGAGTCGTTCGTGCATGGTGACCATGGCGCG
>DATLUX010000514.1:0-2828 GCA_035577805.1 Verrucomicrobiia bacterium | reverse complement strand
CAGAGGACGAGTTATCGACCGCGATCACGGCGTGGTCCGGGGGATTCAGCCCGCGGGCCCAAGCGGAAAGCGTGCCGTCCTCGGTCGCGAAGATGAATGCGGCTGTTATCGTAGTACCTGGCACGAGAAACGCCGGCGAGGGATTCCACACCATCCCGGTCGGCTTCGCGGGCTCGATCTTCGGTGGGTTGTTGGGATAGAAGGGGCGACAAGCACTGTCTGGTATGACATTGCCTGGCAGTGGGATGGAGACCTGCAATGCCACCACCTTTGTCCCCTCGCCGTCATACAGTGTTGCGCAGCCTGTGGCGTTGTCGTTGACCCAGAATGGACTTGCTGCCGGACTAAACGCGATACCCCAAGCGTTCTGTAGTACCCCGTCGACCTTCGGGGCAGCGCCTGCCACGTTGGACACGAGTGGTGTGACGACGTAAGCATCATCCTGAGCGGCATGCCCGATTGTGAAACCGGCGGCGAGGACGATCACGGCCGCTGCTTTGAGACCCCAAGAGACCTGAGACATGACTACCCTCCTTCATCTGACTGGGCGAGAAATCGCACCGCGATAGCGCCAGAGGCGGGTAAACGATCGCCGTAGTTCAAAAATTCCCGCGGTCCTCAAAAACTCTACTTACCACCCGGTCGAATGGCGCGATAGAGCCGACTGTGGGACTTCGACTCAATTCATGGATCTGAACGTGTTTCAAGCAAGCGCTCGCAATATGCCGGCTTTCACGTCGCCAGGGTGGGCGACATGGATTCGTGGCTGCGTCGCCACGCGGTGTTTGTGACCGCCTTGAGCGGCGCCCTCTATGAAGTCGCCGGCGACCCCCTACGCCTTTCCTCGGATAGCGCCGGGGTTCGAGCCTTCATCCTGGCTATCCGTGAGGGATGGGAGGCCATGGACTGGCACGCGATCGGCTCCGCGCCATTGGCGCTGTGCGCAATACTCGAACGGCGTCCGTTCCCCATCGCGGCCGCATACTGGAAGCGCCTGCTCGCTTCGCCGCGAGGCGAATACTACTTCGCACGGCACGCGCGGCGGGCGGCCACTGAAATGTCGGCATTGGCGGGCGACGTCCTTGTCCTCCTGTGTGATGACGCGGTACCGCGTCTGCGTAGGTTGTACGCGTCGATAGACAGGGTGGCCGCGACTGCGAGGCAACCCGGTCGACAAGCGAGGCCGCGGCCGTGAGAATCATTTTCGGAATTCTTGCCGCATCGATGTCGCTTCGAAATCTGCCTCGCGCACACGGGCCTGTTGGCGCTGGCCGTGCGGACCCAAATACCACAGGAGATGGGCGCAACTGGACGTGGTTCGGCTGTCCCTTGCCAGCCCACGACGCTTAATGATGTCCAACGCTACGCCGTCGCGGCGGGGCGCATCATCAAACGCAGCAGGACAGGTAACGCGTCGATCACCGCTGGCCAGCGGACGCACCACGCAAACAAGGTTGCGCTGTCCGCGCTGCGGCGAACAATCGTTGCAGCGACTCCTGTTCGATGTTGCTGCCGGCGCAAGATTGCGGTTCCCCAACTTCCCGTTTGGAGTTTGTCGACCATAAAGCGCATCGACCGAGGTGCGCATTTACACGTGAGTGAAATTCGTGGAGTGGCAGCCCGAGAGAGGCAGGGCCCAAGGCGTTGGGTATCTGGGCGGCTTCATCAGCATGGCCGATGTTTCGACTATCGCAGCGGTGCTA
Source organism: Verrucomicrobiia bacterium (assembly GCA_035577805.1). Classification (GTDB taxonomy): domain Bacteria; phylum Verrucomicrobiota; class Verrucomicrobiia; order Limisphaerales; family JADJPG01; genus DATLUX01. The sequence continues at coordinate 1,125 of DATLUX010000514.1, read as the reverse complement.
GGCGCTGTTCACATTTACGATCGGCCCAAACGCGCAGGCAAGCGATGCAAACGCCAGATAACTGTCGGCGAGCTTGTCATAACGAGTGGAGACGCGCCGGAAATGCTTGATGCGATTGAAGAACCGCTCGACCAGGTTGCGTGTACGGTACAGCTCACGGTCGTAGCGGCGCTTTGTCTTGCGATTCGAACGCGGCGGGATGACAACCTTCGCGCCGGTAGCCCGAATCTCTTGCACGAAGGCGTCGGAGTCGTAGCCCTTGTCTGCGATAACGGCTCCTGTGCGCAAATGTTCAACCAGCTGCGCCGCACACGAGATGTCGGCCGACCTGTCCTTCAGTGACGATCAGTCGCAACGGACCACCCATCGAGTCAATCGCCAGATGGAGCTTGGTGCTCAGTCCACCTCGGGAACGACCGAGCGCTTGCGGCCCGTTTTTTTTGAAGCCCCAGCCGAATGCTGGTGTGCGCGTACGATCGTCGAGTCGATCAGGACGTGCTCGATTTCCGTCTCGCCTGCCAGTGCATTCACAACTCGCTGCCATACACCCTTGCTTCGCCAGCGCGAGAAGCGGATGTACACCGTATGCCATCTGCCGAACTCTGCAGGCAAGTCGCGCCATGGACTGCCAGTACGGGCAATCCATAGCACCGCTTCGAGAAACCAGCGATTGCTGGATGCCGTTCGGCCCCGGTCGCCTTCCTTGCCCGGCAGGATGTCTCGGACTTTGTTCCATACCTCATCGCTTAGTAACGTTCTTGCCATCCCGTCTCACAGTGCAAAAGACAGGATGTAAACACAAATTTTTAAATGTAAACAGCCCCTAGTCCTTGACGCGGTGCGCATGCGGTAACGTATCGCGCGCCAAACGCAGTTACCATACGGAGTTCGGGTGCCTCGGCTACGCCGTCCCGCACCCATACCGCACCCCACGCTCTCACAAGTTACTACCTGTGGTTCAAAACCCGCCTGATTGGACTTTCTGGCGACGGCGCGACGCGGGCGCGGCTTTCGGCGCTCTCAGCGGCGGTCGCCTGTCTTTACTCTTCCGTTGCATTCCGGGAAGGGGCCGCCTTGCGACGTTGTCGGCCTCCGCCCGCTCGAGCCCCAGCATTTGCAGAACGG
>DATLUX010000513.1:0-21646 GCA_035577805.1 Verrucomicrobiia bacterium | reverse complement strand
AAAGTGTAACCCATGTGTGTGCCTAAAGTGTCACCCATGTCTATGCCCGCTGCCCACCCCGGCCCTCTCCCCGTTGAGGGGAGAGGGAGCAGGTTCAAGGTCCCAATGCGCATCCAAAAGTTGGAGGTGTTCAGAAAGTCGGAAACGTCCGCTCTCGACGAACCTCGCCCGATGGTCAGCTGGGTTCTGCGCGATCGCTATCCTTGTGATCGTTGGTGCGTCGTCGGTCGTCGCTCAGACGCAGCCGCCCCGAACACGCCTGGACAACTTCGATCGCCGGCTTGTTTCCGTACCGGACCCGGCCAAACCCGCGCCGGAACAGATCCGGGCGTTGGAGGGTTTGCGAACAGAAAACCCACGCATTTCCGTGGACTTCGATTCGATCACCGGCAGCCCGCGCTTCATCCGGTCTGCCGAGGGGTTCTTGTTTAAGCAAGCCAATGCCGGCGCGGCCGCGGCCGCCAACGACCCGCCTCCCGTCAGGGCCCGGGCCGTCACGCAGGCCTTTCTTGAGCAATATCAGAATCTTTTCGAACACGGCGCGGCTGTCCTGAATTCAGCGCGTGTGCGTCGGGAATACAGCACGGCCCGGAGCGGTGTGCACGCGATCGTATGGGAACAGAACCTCGACGGACTTCCATTAGCCGACGCGCTCTTCATCTCTCATTGCACTGCCGCCGGAGAATTGGTTTCGATCTCGAGTCAATTTATTCCTGACCCCGCCCAGGCCAGCGGGTTGGCTGCACCCGAGCGCGCCCGTCTCGTGGCGGCGCCCCCCATCACCATCGAGCAAGCCGTCGCCCGCGCCGCGCAAGACTTGGGCGATGCTGTGCCAATCGCAGGCGTGCGCCGCCTCCCCCCACCTGACGGCACGCCCACGCCCTGGACTCGTCTGACCGCCGGTGTGTTACCGGGCGAGGCATTCGGGCAATTGACCTGGCTGCCGACGGCGCCCCAGCAATTGAAGTTGTGTTGGGAAATCATTCTGACCAGCCAGCTGCGCAAGGAAATGTTCCGGGTCTTGATCGACGCGCAAACCAGCGAGGTCTGGTTGCGGGTCGGGCTGACGGCTTATGCCACGCCGGCCACCTATCATGTTTACACCAGTGACAGTCCTTCGCCGTTTTCGCCGGGGCATCCGTTGCCCTCGACGAATCAGCCGCCGTTGACCAGCCGGGTGCTGGTAGTCACCAATGGATTGAGCCTGGAGGCGTCACCCAACGGTTGGATCAACGACGGCGACAACGAAACGCTCGGCAACAACGTGGTGGCGCAAACGGATCTGAACGCCGACGACCGGCCGGATCTGCCGCGTCCCCGCGGTTCGCCGGCGCGGGTGTTTGATTTTCCGTTGGACCTGGACCAGGCCCCATCGGCCTACCGCCCGGCCTCCGTGGTTCAAGTCTTTTATTGGTGCAATTGGATGCACGATCAGCTCTACGACTTGGGATTCACGGAGGCGGCCGGCAACTTCCAAACCGATAACTTCGGCCGCGGCGGAATCAGCGGCGATCCCGTGCAGGCCGACGCGCAAGACGGAGCCGACGTGAACAACGCGAACATGGAGACGCCGCCGGATGGTCTTTCGCCGCGGCTGCAATTGTTCGTTTTCAATGGGCCTACCCCTGACCGGGATGCGGCCTTGGATGCGGAAGTGATCTTGCACGAATACACGCATGGTCTGAGCAATCGGCGGGTCGGCGGCGGCGTCGGCATTTTTCGGCTGCAAAGCGCTGGTTTGGGTGAAGGCTGGTCTGATTTCTATGCGCTGGCCTTGCTGAGTCAGACCGGCGATGACGTCGATGGAACCTATGCGGCCGGCGGCTACGCCAGCTATTTGTTGGGCGGCTTGCAGGAGAATTATTACTTCGGCATCCGCCGTTATCCGTACACCACCGATCTTTCGAAGAATCCGCTGACGTTCAAAGATATCGATCCCACGCAAGCCCTGGCCCACGAGGATGTCCCGCGCAGTCCGGTGGAAGGACCTTTCAGCCCGTTTCTGGCGGACGAAGTCCATCATCAAGGCGAACTGTGGTGCAGCTTGCTCTGGCAGGCGCGCGCGAACTTGATCCACAAATACGGATTCGAAATCGGGAACCGGCTTATTCTCCAACTGGTGACGGACGGCATGAGCTTCTCGCCACCCAACCCGAATTTTGTGCAGGCGCGCGACGCCATCCTGCTGGCGGATCGATTCAACCATGGCGGGGCCAACCTGACGGAACTGTGGGCGGCCTTCGCCAAGCGCGGCCTGGGCGCCAGCGCGGTGAGCCCCTCCAGTTCCAGCACGATCGGCGTGCGCGAAGCGTTCGATCCCGCCGACAGCCTCAATGTTCGTCCGTTAACCGAATGGATCACGACCCGGCGCGGCTCCGGCGCCTTTGCGCCGGCTACGTTCACCTTTCTGCTGACCAATACCGGATCCCAAACGATTCATTGGACCGTGCATTCCTCAGCCGGCTGGATTCAAGTATCGCCTGCCTCGGGAACCCTCGCGGCCGGCGAGCCTGGCCAGTTCGTGATGCTGACGCTGGCCAACGCCGCCTTGGGCTTGCCGCCCGGCACGCACTCCGACACCTTGTTCTTCTCCAATTCCGTCACCCATGTGGCGCAACCCCGCGCGGTCACGGCGCGGGTGGTGGCCGCGGATTTCCTGACCGAATTCTTTGAAGACGCCGATCTGGATCTGGATTTCCAGTCGCTTACCTTCACCCCGGTCGATTCGCCTCAGGGTTATGCGGTGTGCCGAACAGCGGCGACGCAGTTTCCCACTGACCCTGCCGGGGGAGTTGCGGTCCCGCTCGGGGACGATACCGCGGCTCAAATCACGATGAGTGGAGGACGTGAAGTGTCGTTCTTCGGCGCGCGCACGAATGTTTTCTTCATCGGCAGCAACGGGTACCTCACGTTTGGGCGCGCGGATTCGAACTTCTTTGTGCATCCTTTCTTTCACTTCCGTCAGGCGCGCATCGCTGCGCTTTTCGCGGATCTCGACCCCAGCCGCGGTGGGCGCGTGTCGTGGAAACAACTGAGCAACCTGGTGGCCGTGACCTTCGAGGATATCCAACAACATTCCGGCTTCCGGACCAACAGCTTCCAAGTCGAGCTATTCTTCGACGGACGCCTCCGGTTGACGTATCTCCGCCTCGACACCACGGACGGGTTGGTCGGTCTCTCCCGCGGAGAAGGCCTGCCCTTGCTTTTCGAGGAAACCGACTTCACCGCCGCCCCCGATTGCGCGGCCGTCCCGCTCGTCTTGCAATTGCCGGACCCGCTCATCGAAGGTTCCGCCGGACTGGTCGGGACCATTCGCGTCACCAACGCGCCGGAGGCTTCCCTCACCATTTTGCTGGATTCGAGCGATCTCTCGGAACTAGCCGTCCCGGCCCAAGTCATCCTCCCGGCTGGCGAACAGAGCGTGGCCTTTCCCATCACGCTGCCTGAGAATGAGAACCTCGAGGGCAGCCAGTTTGTGCGGGTGACGGCGGCTGCCACCGGTTACCTGGACACCAGCGTCATCGTGGAAGTGCTCGATAATGAACGCACCGAAGTAACGTTGAGCCTCCCAGCCGAGACCGTGGAAGGTGCGGGCACCATTACCGGTCGCGTGCAAATCGCACGCGCCCCGGCTTCGGCCGTGACCGTTCGAGTAAGTTCCAGCGACCCCGGTGAAATCCTGGTGCCGCCCTCGGTCCTGATCGCACCCGGATCAACTGGCCAAAGCTTTTTGGCGCAAGTGATCGATGACAACGCCCTGGATGGAACTCAACAGGTCACCATCACGGCGGGTGTCCCAAACTGGACCAACGCCACCGCCAGGGTGCGCGTGCGTGACAACGAATCCACCAACCTGTTGGTTGAACTCACTCCGCAACTGCGCGAGGGTGATGGCGTCCTGGCTGGGGCAGCCAGCGTGCGCTTGGGCGGGACACTCACCAACGCGCTGCTGGTTTCGCTCGCCTCATCCGATCCTTCCGAGCTAATCGTTCCTGCCACGGTGACGATCCCGGCGGGTCAATTGGCCGCTCAGTTTGATTTGACCGTGGTCGACGACAATGCCGTGGACGGGACCCAAACAGTGACTGTCACGGCTCAAGCCGCCGGCCTGGGAACCGGGTCCGCTCGGACCGAAGTGCTCGACAGCGAAACCCCGCGGCCTCCGGCTTATCCCCGCCCGATGCATCTGGCGACCGACGTTTCCCCAACCACCGACCTGGCCTGGGCCGGCGGAGAATACAAAGAACTGATCGCCAACGGCGGATTCGAAGATGGCACCTTCCGCGGGTGGACCTTGGTGCCCAGCTTCTCAGGCAACTTCGAGATCAATACAGCCACCAACCGCCCGCCCAGCGGCGATGAACCCTTGCCGCCCTTTGAAGGGAAATTCAGCGCCCTGGCCGAGCAACTTGGACCCGGACGCCACGAGATGTATCAGACGATAACCTTGCCGGCTGGCGAGGCTGAAACCGTGCTGCGCTGGGCGGACCGGGTTCGGAACGCGGCTGGAGAATTCGGCCCGGACCAGGAGTATCGCGTGGAGATCAGGTCGACCAAGGACGACGTGCTGGCGGTCGCCCACCGCACGCAGCCCGGGGACCCGTTGTTGGGCGAGTGGATCATCCGCGAGTTCGATTTGTCGCCGTTTGCCGGTCAGACCGTGCGGGTGGCCTTCGTAGTCGAGCCCGGCTTGTTTTTCCTCGGCGTGCACGTGGACAGCGTGAGCGTGGCCACGCGTGTTCCCGGCAGCACACAGTTCGAAGTTTTTTTCGGGACCCGCCCGCAACCGGGGCCTGCCGAGCGTCTGGGTGTCACCACCAACACCACGTGGGCTTTGCCGAATCTGCGGCCTGAAACGACTTACTATTGGCAGGTGGTGGCCCGCACGCTCGGTCAGGTCAGTGGTCCGGTCTGGCAGTTCTCCACTCGGGGCATTGATCATTTCGTGTGGGACCCGATTCCCAGTCCTCAGCGAATCCTCCAGCCAACTCCAGTGCAGGTGTCGGCCCGCGACGTCCTGGATCGCGTGGTGACGAATTTTAATGGCACCGTCAGCTTGTCGGCTCTCACGCATCCCCAAGACGTTGTCCTGTTCAGCGAGAGCTTCGAGAACGGCGATCTGGCCGGCTGGGACCGGGACGCCAATTACGGCGATTGGAGCGTGGTCAGCAATACTGCAGCCGTCGGCCAACATAGCGTTTCCTTGATCGGCGGGCGCGGACAACATCGGGATGGGATCTCGCACGCGCTGCCGGATCTGAAGCCCGACATCGTGAAGTTCTCCGTCCGGGCCAGCCGCCTGGATGGTTCGGGCGCGTATGTGGTGCTGGGCACCGGGCCCGAGTTGGAGCAGTTGGCGCTTTATTTTCTGATGCGTCCGGATGGCATGGGTGTCGCTGATGCCAATTCAGTGGCCCATAGCGTCCCCTTCCAAGTCGCCCAGTGGTACGAGGTCGAGCTGCATTTGTCGTGGACCCAACGCACGCTCGATTATTATGTAGATGGGATTCTGCGCGAGCAGGCCATTCCCTTCCGCAATGCCGACGTTCCTTTTTTATCGCGGATTTACCTCTACAACCATGATTTCACTCAGACTTGGTGGGATGACATTCAACTCATCCAGACCAATCAGCCGGCGACGCTGGTGGTGAGCCCGACGCAAACCGAACCATTTACTAACGGAAGCTGGCGCGGTTCAGTGAGCCTGGCGGACCCCGCGACGCGGATTTATCTGCGGGCCGACGATGGCGCCGGGCATACGGGGTTAAGTTCGCCGTTTGCGCTCACGTCGGACAACGCCTTGCTCGTTACCATCGCTCAACAGCCGCAACCGGCGGCGTTGGGCGTTCCGATCACCTACATCGTTTCGGTGCTTAACCCGGGCCCCCTCCCCGCCACTGACTTGATGTTGACCAATCGCGCACCACCGGAGGCCGTGCTTGTTTCATTCAATTCTTCCCAGAGTCAGTGCGAAGCGGCCGGAAACGAGATTCACTGCAGCCTCGGGACCATCGCGGCGGGCGCCGGAGCAACGTTCACTCTCGTAATCACGGGCACCAATTATGGACGGCTGACCAACGTCGTGGAGGTGACGCGGCCAGTCGGGGGGACGGCTGTGCCTTTCACCGCCACCGCGGTCACGACCATCTTCCCGCCGCTCTTGAGCGTGGAAGACGCGCAGGTTTGGGAAGGCAACACCGATACCGCCAGCGCAAAGTTCCGCCTGAGCCTGTCCGCCAGCAACCCCTTCCCGGTGACGGTTCAGTTTGCGACCTCAAACGGCACGGCCGAGGCTGGCATTGATTATGTCCCGGCCAACGGCCTGCTGCTGATCCCGCCCGGCTCTACGCAGGCAACCGTGACGGTGCTGATCAAGGGAGACACTGAACGCGAAGGAAACGAAACGTTCACGCTGCATCTTCTCTACGCCGCCAACGCGACGCTCGCCAACGCCCGGGCGACCGGCATCATCCTCGACAACGAACCTTCTCCTGTAGTCACGCTTCCATTCCTGGAAGATTGGGAGCGCGGGATTCTTCCCGGTTACTGGCTCTACACCGGCCAGGGCCAGGGCATCACCACGCGCTCGAACCAGCCGCACGCCGGCTCCTTCCATTTTCAGATGGACAATCCAGATGATAACGGCAGACCCGTGCGCAACGAATTAACCCTGGCTGTCGATTTGGAAGGAGCGGTCAACGTCGTTCTGCGTTTTTGGGTTTTGGGCGGCTTCTTCAATTCCTCAGGGGATCCACCGCCGGAGCCGTTCCTGGGCGGAGCGGACTTCGACGGAGTCGCGGTGAGCATGGATGGTGTGCGTTGGTACGAAGTGCAAAGCTTCCGCAACTTGCCTCTGGACTACACGGAATTGGTCGTCCCGCTGGACGCCGCGGTGGCGGCGCACGGTCTGACTTATAACGGCAATTTCAGAATCCGTTTTAACAACGTCAGTGAATTCTCCATGCCCTTTTCGGGCCTGGCTCTGGACGACATTTCGATCACCAGCGAGCCGTCTTCCATCCAACCAGCGGGATTCGCCGTGACCGCCGAGAGCTGTTCGCCGCCCAATCAAACGGTGGATCCTGGAGAAGCCATCACCGGCCTGCTTTATCTGACCAATGTCGGGCCACTGGTGAGAAGCCAACTGACTGCCACGCTCTTGCCGGGCGGGAATGTTACTGAACCCGGCGCCGCGCAATCTTATGGCGTATTGGTGCCGGGCGGACCCGCGGTAGCCCGCCCGTTTACATTCACGGCCGGTGGATCCTGCGGTCAAACGTTGCGAGCTGCGTTCGCTCTAAGCGATGCGGGCCTTTCGTTGGGCCGGATTTATCTCGAGTTACCACTGGGACGAGTTATCGCCACCAACGCCACCTTCAGCAGCTCGGGCCCAATTCTCATTGCGACAAACGGAGCCGCGCAGCCTTATCCATCGACCATCGTAGTCTCGGGAGTCACGGGCGCAGTTCAGAAGGTCACGGTCACGCTGAAGAATCTCACCCATCCTTTGCCTGACCAATTGGACATGCTCTTGCGCGGTCCGGGCGGACAGGCCATGACTTTGCTCTCCGACACGGGCGGACTGCTGGGCGTGACCAACGTCACTCTGGTCTTCGACAGCACCGTGACCAACCGCTTACCGGACAACGATCAGATCCTGGCTGGAATCTATAGCCCGACGAATTATGGCAGCTCCGATGCCTACCCGCTGCCAGCTCCTTCCCCGCCCTATGGAAACTCGTTGGATGTTTTCAAAGGCAAGGAGCCAAATGGGGGTTGGCAGTTGTTCGTCTACGATGACACTCTGCGCGACGGCGGCAGCTTGGACGGATGGAGCCTGACTATCGACGCGGCGGCTACCTACTGCTGCGAGGGAGCCCCTGGGGCCGACCTAAGCCTGACCATGATCGCAGCACCCTCCAGCGTCCCACTCGATCGCAACGTGAACTTTGTGAGCACGGTGTTTAACCGGGGCCCGGCTCCCGCCACGGGTGTGGTTTTGAGCAATTGGGTGCCCAGCGGCTCAGTGTTTGTTTCGGCCAACTCCACCGTCGGCAGCTGCAACCAGGACGCCGGATTGCTGCGCTGCACGGTGGGTACGCTGGCCAGCAACGCCGGCGTGAACATCACTCTGACCGTCAAAGCGCTTGAACCTGGTCTGCTCAGCAATCTGGCCACGGTTTCTCTGAACGAACGCGAACTTGTTCCCACCAACAACACGGCCAGCGCCCGAGCCGTCATCACCACGTCGTTGGTTTCCATTCAAAATGCTTCCGTCACCGAAGCCGTCGGCAGCGTTTCCGCTCTTCAGTTCGTCACCACACTTAGTCCCAGCATGAGTCGAACCGTTTCGGTGCAGTTCGCCACCGCGAACGAAACTGCCGTGGCCGACGTGGATTACCAGCCAACCAACGGCACGCTCGTCTTCTTGCCGGGCGAGACCAGCAAGATCATCCGCGTGGGCGTCCTGGATGATCTGCTGGATGAACCGACGGAAACCTTGACCGTGAACCTGTTTAATCCGGACGGCGTCATCCTCAACAGCTCTCAAGCCATCGGCAGCGTGCTGGACAACGATCCCGCGCCGAGCCTGTCGATCAGTGACGCGAGCGTGGTGGAAGGCGACACGGGCTTTACCGAAGCCCAATTCCATCTGCTGCTGTCGGCGCCCAGCGGGCAAGCGATCCAGACCAGTTACACCGCCATCAATGGCACCGCCGTGGCCGGCTCCGATTTCATCGCGACCAACGGCTCTCTCACCTTGCTGCCCGGCGAAACCAACCGCATCCTGCCAATCCTCGTGCGCGGGGATCGCTTGAACGAATTCAACGAAACGTTTTTTGTTTCGATCTCTCCTCCGTCCAACGCCATCCTAACTGACAACCAGGGCCGCGGCACCATCCTCGATGACGATTCCCTTCCGACTTTTGCGGTGGAGGCCGGGCCTGTCCTGGCAGAGAGCTGCCTCCCGACGAACGGGGTCGTCGATCCTGGCGAAATCGTCAGCGTGCAGTTCCTGTTCCGGAACCTCGCCACGGCAACGGCGCGTGCCACCAGCCTCGTGGCGACCTTGCGAGCGGGGGGCGGAGTGCTGGCTCCGTCAGGCCCACAAACGATCGGAGCGGTGCTGCCGGGTGGATCGGCAGCCGGGACTTTCACCTTCACGTCCGGCAGCGCCTGCGGTGGCACGATCAACGCCACCTTCCAGCTCCAAGATGAAGACCGTGACCTGGGCACCGTCATGGCCAGCTTATCCAGCGGCCAAAGCATCATCACCTTGGCCGAAGATTTTGATGGCGTCTCGGCGCCGCTGTTCCCGCCTGGGTGGACAGCGATCCGGACCGGCACCAGTCCTCCGTGGCGCACGACGACTACGTTGGTGGATACGCCGCCCAATTCCGCGATGACGCCGAATGCGCCGACGGCCAGCACCAATGCGTTGATCTCACCGGTGATCCAGGTTGAGTCCTTTCAAGCTGAGCTTGATTTCAGGCATGGTTTCAACACGGAATCCAACTTTGACGGTGGGACCTTGGAAATCTCGATGAACGGGGGGCCTTTCCTCGAGTTCCTTTCCGCGGGTGGCCGATTTCTCCAGGGTGGCTACAACGGAACGATCGACTTTTTTGATCCAGGCTGGACCGGGAATTCAGGTGGCTTCCTCACGGTGCGCGCTGCTCTGCCACCCGGCGCGGCGGGCGCGGCGGTGCAATTCCGTTGGCGGTTCACGAGCGATTCGTTCGCTGGCGGCGTGGGCTGGTTTGTGGACTCGATCTCGCTAAGGGATGGCTTTGCTTGTTGCGGTTCGGGTGAACCGCGGATTACCGCTATTACCGTGGAAGGCAACCTCGTCGTGTTACAGTGGAGCGCACTTCCCACGAGAACTTACCAGGTGCAATACAAACAAGCCTTGGATGCCCAGGAATGGATCACCTTGCCGGGAGATGTCGTCGCCCAGGGGCCGATCGCGACCCGCCTCGATCAACCCGGGCCAGTCGAGCAACGATTCTATCGCGTGCTGTTGTTGCCCTGATGTTCTCCAACGGGCGCGACTCCTCCATGGATTCGCGACCGCATCAGCGCGGTTGCGGGCACGTGAGTAAGAGTAAGAGTAAGAGTAAGAGTAAGAACTCTTGTTCCTACTCCTTACTCTTACTCCTTACCCTTACTCCCCCGCCCCCAACGGGGCGTGCCACGGCACCTGCCCCAATTTCCAAGGTGTATCTGCGTCGTAGTCGTAATAGTTGCAGGTGATCTCTTCGTTGGCCGCAATATCCCGCAGGGCCACGGTGGTGACCGGCCCTTCCGATCCGGGAGGCGCACCCGTGTTCGCCTTGGCCGAATGATTGATGAAACAGGCATGGTCCCCGCTCAGGATGACATGACCATCGTGCCGGCTGACAAAACAAAACCAGCGCGTGTGAGCGCGGGCTAGCGCCGGCAACGCCTCGAATTGCGCCGGCGAAAAGTCGTGATCAAAGCCCGGTTGAAAACGCCAAATCGGCGTTGCGGCCCGCACTGGCTCCACCGCGAACAAGCCCATCCCGTGAATCGCACTTGGCCCTACGCGCGTTCGGATCAGCATCATTGGGGCGACTGTGAATGGAAGAGGAAACCGATGAAAGGACGGAAGGTGGAAGCGTCAGGGAGCGCCTTCCGGGGGTCTGGTGAGGCGCCCTGTTCGTAGGTCGAAGGTGCGCCTGCGCGCCGTAGCCCGCAGGTCGAAGGCGCGTCGGCATTGTTCTAGCTCTGCGATGGACCGCCAGCCTTGTTGGCATGGCATTTTGCAGCGGTTGGGCATCGTTTTCCGGTGTTCGATTCCGCCTTTGAGCGACGATGAGCGACTTCCAACGGCAGTTATTGCTAGTTTCGCTGAGCGTTTTTGCCGCTACCGGCTTTCTGATCTGGTCGGTAACGACGATCCGTTATCATATCACCGCCACCAAACTCAAAGTGACCTGGCTGGGTTTACCGGTGCGTTGGATCCCGCTGGAAACCATCAAACACATTGGGACCCGGCCGGAACTGTGGACGGAACGTTGGCCTAATGTCCTCTTTGACAACGGCCGGACATTGGTCATCCGGCGGCGGAACGGGCTCTTCAAGAGCTTCCTGATCACGCCGAAGTACCCCTTCCAATTCAAGGCGTCGCTGGAACTAGCCCGGGAAAGTGTCCTGCACGGACCGGGCCGCAAGCTCGGCCGGAAAACAGAAGGCCCCCACCCCGGGGGCACCGATCCGACCAAGCGACAGACCGCGGCCTGAAGCAATCAGAACCAGGAGAACTTTTCGGGAACGTAAACCACGTCGGCCGGCTTGAGGTAGAACGGCTCGCTCCGCGGCCCTTTCAAGATGTCCCGAAAGTTCAACGAGTAGTTGGTCACAGTCCCCTCGACCTGTCGCAGGATCATGACCGATTTGAGATTGGCTTTGGCAAAATCGAATCCGCCCGCTTCCATGACGGCCTCCAGCGCTGAGAGCGGCCGTTCCGCGGTGATCTTGCCGGGGCGCAACACGGCACCCGTCACAAAAACCGGATAGACGGAGGCTGTAATCGTCACGATCACCTGTTTCACGGCCAATTGGGCGCCAACCCGATCCAGGATATCCTTCTCGAGTTCCGCGGGGGTTTTGCCCATCGCGAGGGCTTCCCCGCCCAAATTGATCGTCACCTTGCCATCGCGCCGGACCTGCTGCACCCCATCGAGAGCAGGCAAACCCGGGAACGCAATCTTGATGGAGTCGCCCTCGCGCAAGCGGACGTCCCGGTAGGGCGACAGATCCTTGACCTTGTAAACGATTGGAGAACTGCACCCCAGGACAAGGCTGGCCAGGCCCAGAGCCAGCCAGGACAGGAACGCCCCCGCTCGCCAAGGGCGACACGAGACAATGTTGAGTATGATTGTTTTCACAGTTCGAATTCGATTAGCCAGAGCCGCGTTAGAACCAACTCCAGCGCCGCGGAGGCGATTCACGCCACCCACGCCGGCCTGTGTTCCTAACAAAACGATCCCGACGCAGCAATAATTATCCCACTGGAGACAGGCGCCCGGGCAATTCCGACGGTTCGTTGAATATCTGCCAGACCTGGCGCGGCACGTCGCGAAAGGCCTGACGAAAGCGAGCGGCGTCCGCATCTTCATTGGTGACGTTGCGGATGAAAATCCGCCGGACCTGCTGCGGGTGGCGGCGAGCCAATTCGCCATAGATCTCCGGGTCCTTTTCTCCCGAATCACCGATGAAAACAAACGCGCGCCGAGGAAACTGTTGCAGCAACGGTTCGATCACATGCCGTTTGTAATTTTCGGGCGCACTGAACAGGCTCAATGCGCTGCGATCTTTGAGCCGGAATTCTTTCATATGAAAGGTTCCAGCCGGGAAATGGTTGGCCTGGGCGAACTGCGCCAGCGGCAGGTACAACTGCCAGGGACTGGCTGTCACGTAATGAAACTGCGCGGCGTCCTGCGCTTGCCATTGTCGATAGCGTGCCGCCATGCCGGGAACCGATCGGAACGGCCGACAGAACGTATTGCGCAGCAGCGCATCGCGATCGCGGACTTCGCTGATCTTGATCGTATCATCGATGTCCGAAATCACCGACAGCCCCGTCTCGCTCAGGAAATGAATATCCAACGCCAAAGGTCCGCGGTTGGTCTGCGCGAGAGGCAAGAGCAGCCTGGCCACGCCGTTGCTGGCCGTGCCGCACCATGAGGCAAAGAGCGTGTTGTTGGTCGGCCAACCCCAGCGCAGATTGAAATGGCCGTTCGCCGCGCTGCGGCCGAAACGAAAGGGTTGGTCTCCCGCCAAAACCGTGAACGTTTTGCGGCGTTCGTTATCCACCAGGAAATAATCAATGCGCTGACGGAACGTCGACCGTTCCTCCGCCGTGAGACTTTTCTCATCCAGCCCCAGGATCTCGCGCATCAACGCGGCCGTCCAACGTCGTCCATCTGGTTCGTAGACCAAGCCGTGCACGGCGATCTCCCAGCCGCCCGCCACCGGCCGCCCGAGGGCCGGGTAAAGAACCACTTGCTCATCCGGTTTGAGGGAGGAGGCCAGCGCGGCCCATGGCGTCACCCCACCCAGACAAGCCAGGAAAAAACATGCTACAGCCGAATTAGGACAGTACGTCATCCACCGGATTCCGCCGCCGCCACGCTCGCCAGCACCGCCCGGCAAACCGCGCGCGCGGCATCCGGCTTGCCCAGCGCCCGCGCCGCGCGGGCCATCTCCGTCAGCTTGGAGGAGTTCAGCAGTTTATCCAACCGAAAGGGCAGATCCTCGACGCGATTCACTTTCACGGCCGCCCCTTGCTCGAGCAAAAAATCGCTGTTGGCCGCTTCTTGTCCAGGGATGGGATCCAGGATGAACATGGGCCGTCCCAAAGCCAGCGCCTCTGAACTGGTCAAGCCGCCCGGCTTCGTCAACACGATGGCCGCAACCGACATTAACTCATGCATGTTCGTGACGAAACCCAGGACATGGGTCGGGTGCCGATAATCCACGGCGGCCAGTTCGCGGCGCAGTGCTTCGTTGCGGCCGCAGACCACCAGGACCTGGAGCGGCGTGTTGACCTTGTTCAATTGCCGCACAATTTCCGCCACCGGCCCCATCCCAAATCCCCCGCCCAAAACCAGCACCACCGGCAGATCATCGCGCAACCCCAGACGCCAACGCACGGCCGCCGGCTCGATTTTGTCGGAAAATTTCGCCGCGATGGGGATGCCGGTGACCACCACCTGCTGGCCCGGCACCTCTCGCGCCAGCAATCGCGTGCGGGTTTCTTCCGCCGCCACGCAATACAAGTCCACCGCGGGCTCCATCCACAACGCGTGCGCCTCAAAGTCCGTCACAATGCTGACCGTCCGGGGCCCGGACTTGACCTTGTCGTCGGCGCGGACGCGGCCAAGGATTTCGACGGGCAGGAAGTGGGTGCACAGCACCACATCCGGTTTGAAATGTTTCAGACGCCGGACGAACTTGGTCGTAGTCCAATGGGCCAGGGCGCGACGAAATCGAACCAGTTTTCTGGCCAGGGTCGGGTTGTCAGTTTTCTTGAAGACCAACCCCCAGAGCTCCGGAGCGTGCGCGACCAGCTGGACGTAACCGTCGACGTAGATCTTGCGGTAAAGTTTAGGTGTGAATTCGAGCACATCGAGCCGCTCCACCGCGTCCTTGGGCCGGAGGCTGCGCCAGGCTTCGTCGAGGGCGGCGGCGGCTTGCAAGTGGCCGGCGCCGGCGGTGACGGTAGCAATCAGGATACGCATAGGTCGTCCCGGTTGGTTATCGGCTTCTTTCGACTTTAAGCACACGATGATTTCCGCTGTCGGCGATATAGAGATCGCCTCCGGGATGCACATACACGCCGTGCGGCTGGTGCAACTCCACTTGCAAGGGAGGTCCGCCCACGCCGTTGGTTCCCTTCTGGCCGGTGCCGGCCACGCGCGTGAGCCGGCCGTCGGTCGGATTATATCTTCGGATCACATGATTCTCGGTGTCGGCAATCAGGATGCTCCCATCGCGATCCTCGCAAAGGTGCTTCGGGCCGTTCAAGGTGGCGGCCTCGGCCGGGCCGTCGTCGCCGGTGTTGCCCACGCGCCCTGATTTTCCTACCACGGTTCGGATCGAACCGTCCCGGTCCACCACGCGCAGAGCGTTCCCGCTGCGTTCCAGGATGTAAACGCGGCCTTGCCGATCCGCGATCACCGCTCGCGGGTCCACCAGCGGGGCGGCCAAGGCCTGCGCCCCATCCATCGGGACGCCTTTCTCACCGTCGCCGGCCACCAAACGAACGCGCCCGCTTTTCACATTCACCGCCCGCACCCGCCGGTTGTCCAGATCGGCCAGGAATAGTTCTTCACCTCGCGGGTCGAGGGAGACGCAGTAGATGCCACCGAAGCGGGCTTGCAAGGCCGGTCCGCCATCCCCGGCGTATCCCTTTTCGCCCGTGCCGGCCCAGGCGTTGATCAGGTGGGTGTGCGGATCGAATTTGCGCACGCGATTGTTCCAGGTGTCCGGAAGATAAATGGCCCCGGCTCGAGAGATGGCGAGGTTATGCATGCCGTTAAACTGAGCCTGCAAGGCTGGCCCCCCGTCGCCACTGTTCCCTTGAGCTCCTGTGCCGGCCACGATGACCAACTTTCCGTCCCGGCCGATCCGGCGCACGTGGTAGCCGTTCAACTCCACCAGATAGAGATTGCCCTCGCGATCAAAGTCCACCCCGAAGGGCGACTCCAGACGCGCCTCGCTGGGAATCAGCGGCATTGACTTGTTGGTGTTCGAACCGCCGCCAGCCACGAGGATCACCCGGTCGGCTGCGGACAGCGTGATCGCAAACAAAATGAAAGCGGCCAGGGCGCTCAGCAACCTCAGGCGGCTGACGGAGTGCGATGCTCTCCGAATCAGGACCTGGGTCAGGATAAAGTGAGCCTCCTGAGGTCGGTTGCTACGGATGGTGGAAACGTGATGCATGCGGCTCTTTTAGACTACCAACGTGCCTTGAACAGGATAAAGTCGCGCTCGCACGATGACGCAGGAAGAGCTGTTAGCCGCCGCCCAACAATATTCACGCACGGCGAGTGAATGGTTCCGGAACGGCGAAGCCGCCCTGAAAGAAAAAGAGACCGAAATTCTGGCCCAAGCGAAGCTCGAGGCGCCCGGGTTGAAAGAAGCCGTCACCGACTTGACCGATGTCGTGCGCGCATTACGCCACAACCAGGATCAGATCCACGAAAATCTTCGGCACGGTTTCCAGGCTCAGCAGGCGCAGTCCGCGGCATCGGCGTTGGCTCCTTCGGCAGAATCGGCTTTCAACGCAGCGCTTCGTGCCATCGACGAGTCTATTCAAAGCTGGCTGCGGTTGAAGGAGGTTTTCCCCGAAAGCGAGGATACGATCCTCGATCTGCTCGTCCTGCTGGAACGACTCCGGCGCGCCACCCTCTCCCCTCAACGGGGAGAGGGCCGGGGTGAGGGGTGAGACCGGTCCCGACGGCCTATCGCAAGACGCGCTGTGTTGTTCCTTGACGCGAGCGATGTGTCCCATTTCGTGTTAACCTTCAGGGTCGATGCGCATCCGCGGCAGACGGTGGAACAATTGCGCCGCTGGACCCCGGCCACCGCTGCGGTGGCTGCGGGTAGCCCATGAGCCCCATCGCCCTTTCAGGGCGTTGATTGTTTTCTGCGTCAACCCCAGGCTCGTTTACAGCCACGCCTTTGGCGTGGAAGGCAACCCGAAGGGTTGCCAGAAAGTAGCCGGGGGTTAAGGAGGCCCGCCCCGGGCGGGACGACGATACCCCCGGACAAGGAGAAAAGAAATCTGCACCCCGGAGGGGTGCCACAGGCGCGAGTGCATCCGATTTTTGCAAGAATCGCCCTGGCCCGTGCGTGATCAATTTAGGACATACCGCCCTAAGACCATGGGCTCTACTTACCATTGCCTCTACTACCACTGGGTTTGCTCGACCAAGCACCGACGGGCGCTGATCCGCCCGCAATGGCGTAACCGGTTTCACCAATACTTGGGAGGAACAGTTCGCGGACTTCAGGGAGTGCCGCTTGAAGCTGGTGGCGTTGAGGATCACGTCCACCTGCTGCTGAGCTTGAAACCCACCCATCGCATTTCAGATTTCGTGCGAGAGTTAAAAAAGGCATCCTCCATCTGGGCAAGTTGCCAGCATGACCGAACATTTGCATGGCAGGACGGTTATTCGATCTTCACCCGACATGACATCACGACACGACACCCGAGGCCATTGACGGGGGCGCAGTCCGTCGGGCATTATGGCGGGCACTGTGCAAGCCTATTCTTCACGTGGCGGATCAGCGTATTCTCCGCAGCCAGCGCCTCGGTCTGCTTTCCCTCGGGCGGTGTTGATGGCCAGCCTCAGCGGGGTGAGCGCCTCTTTCGCGTTGCTTGCCGCGCAGGCCCACGGCGCAGCTGTCGACGTTTCCCAAGTGCCTCCCGCCGCCACCCAGCCGGTCGAGTTCACCCGCGATATTGCTCCGATCTTTGCCAGTCACTGCTATTCCTGCCATGGCTCCAAGCGGCAGGAGTCCGGGCTGCGCCTCGACGAAAAGGCAGGCGCCTTTCAAGGCGGCGATACCTACGGCACCGGCGCCATCGTCCCCGGCAGAAGCGCGGAGAGCGTCCTGGTCCAGGCTGTCGCGCAAGTGCATCCGGACTTGAAGATGCCCAAGAAAGGCGAACGCCTGACGGCATCGGAGGTTGGACTGTTGCGCGCCTGGATCGATCAGGGCGCGGTCTGGCCGGAGGCGGCGGCCGGCGGCAAAGATACCAGGAACCATTGGGCTTTCCGCGCTCCGGTCAAACCGCCGGTCCCCACGCCCAGGACCAAGGATTGGGCAAGGTCGCCCATCGACCAATTTATCCTGGCCCGGTTGGAGAAAGAGCATCTCAAGCCATCGCCGGAAGCCGATCGGGTCACGTTGCTGCGGCGATTGCATTTGGATCTGACGGGCCTGCCGCCGACAATTGAGGAGGTCGACGCCTTTTTGGCCGACCCATCGCCGGAAGCCTACGCGCGGGAAGTGGAAAGACTGCTTAAGTCGGTTCACTACGGGGAACGTTGGGGCCGCTACTGGCTGGATGCGGCGCGTTATGCCGACAGCGACGGATATGAGAAGGACATGTCCCGCCAGGTTTATTTTTACCGCGACTATGTGATCGGTGCCTTCAATCGCGACCTGCCTTACAACCAATTTCTCGTCGAACAACTCGCCGGCGATCAGTTGCCGCATCCGACCCAGGACCAGATGGTGGCCACAGGTTTTCTGCGCAACTCGATGCTGAACCAGGAAGGAGCCATTGATCCCGAGCAATTCCGGATGGATGCCATGTTCGACCGCATCGATGCAGTGGGCAAGGCGATGCTCGGCCTGACCATTCAATGCTGCCAATGCCACAATCATAAGTACGATCCGTTCTCCCAGGAGGAATATTACCGGCTCTTCGCGTTTCTGAATAACGACCACGAAGCGCGGCCGGCGGTCTATACAGTCGAAGAACAGAATAAGATCGCCTCCATTGAGCAGGGCACCAGGGCCATCGAAGCCGAACTGAAACAGCGCACCCCTGATTGGGCCAACCGCATGGCGGCCTGGGAGGATGAGGTAAGCAAAGACCAGCCGCAATGGCACATCATCTGGCCCCTGTACCATGTGGGGGACAATGATCAGCGTTACTATGAACTAAAGGATCAATCGCTCCTGGCGGCAGGTTATGCCCCAACCAAGATGAATGCCACCTTCCGGAACACCAACCAATTGACCGGCATCACCGCCTTCCGGCTGGAATTGCTCACGGACCCCAACCTGCCCTTCGGCGGACCCGGCCGCAGTTTCATGGGGACGTGCGCCCTCACTGAGTTCGGCGTGGAAGTGGCCAACGCCCACCAGCCCACCAACAAAGTCAAAGTGAAATGGGCTCGCGCCACCACGGATTACGATCAGCCGGTGCATCCGCTCGAGATGAATTTTTACGACAAGAGCACCAATAGCCGCTCGACCGGCCCGCTCAAATTCGCCTGGGACAACGACGACAACACGGCGTGGGGCATCGACGCCGGGCCGGGCCGGCGCAACACCGATCGCCAGGCTGTCTTTGTGACGGATAAGCCCGTGGGTTACGAACAGGGAAGCGTGTTCACCTTCTTTCTGAAGCAAAATCATGGGGGATGGAACAGTGATGATCACATGAACAACAACCTGGGCCGCTTCCGGCTCTCGGTCAGTTCCGCCAGCAACGCCGTGGCCTATCCCCTGCCCAGCGGCGTCCGAACGATCCTGTCCCAGACTCCGCGCAGCGAACGGACTCCCAGCCAGCAGGCAGCCGTCTTCAGCTACTGGCGCACCACCGTGCCGGAATGGAAAGAAGCCAACGCCCGCATCGAGCAGCTGCGTGATGAATGGCCGGCCGGGGCGACTGCGCTGACTTTGCTCACGCGCGAAGAGATGCGCGACACGCGCGTGCTCAAACGCGGCGACTGGCTCAAGCCGACCAAGTCGGTGAGCCCAGGCGTGCCCGCGGTGCTTAATCCATTGCCACCGAATGCTCCCCCCACGCGCCTGACCTTGGCGCTGTGGCTCGCGTCCGATCAGGCTCCGACCACCGCGCGCGTGTTCGTCAACCGGGTCTGGCAGGCTTACTTCGGCACCGGCATCGTCGCCACCCCGGAAGATTTCGGCACCCAATGCGAGGCCCCTTCCCATCCCGAATTGCTGGACTGGCTGGCCTGCGAATTCATGGAACATGGTTGGAGCGTCAAATATCTCCATCGTTTGATTGCCAATTCCGCGACTTACCGCCAAAGCAGTCGGGTCACCACCGAAGCCTACGAGCGCGATCCCTACAACCGCCTGCTCGCCCGCGGCCCGCGCTTCCGGGTCGAGGGCGAGATCGTGCGGGACGTTGCGCTGGCCGCCAGCGGCCTGCTCAACCCCAAAGTGGGCGGACGCAGCCTCATGCCGCCGGCTCCCGCCTATCTGTTCCAACCGCCGGCCAGTTACGCCCCATTTCCCTGGAAGGATGAAGAAGGACCCGAAAAATATCGGCGCGCTCTCTACACCTTCCGGCGTCGATCCACGCCGTATCCGATGCTGCAGACCTTCGACGTGCCCAATGCGGACATGTCGTGCGTGCGCCGGTTACGTTCCAATTCCCCGTTGCAAGCTCTCGTCTCCCTCAACGAATCGATTTTCGTCGAGTGCGCCCAGGCCCTGGCCCGCAAGACCCTCGAGGACGGCGGCAAAACCGACGCCGAACGAATCACCTACGCCTTCCGCCGGACGCTGGCCCGCCGGCCGACCGATCAGGAAAAACAGGAACTGCTGGCCTTGTTGGAAAAGCAGCGCACGCGCCTGGCCGAAGGCTGGTTGAATCCCGTCGAAATTGCCACCGGCGAGAGCAAACTGCCGACCACCATGCCGCCCGGCGCCACCCCCACGCAGTTGGCCGCCTACACCGTGGTGTCGCGCGTGCTGTTAAACCTGGACGAAACCATCACCAAAGAGTAAGCCCACTTGTTTTATGAATTGTCAGGATCATTTCTATCGCGGACAGGACCCCAGTCTGGTCACACGCCGGTGGTTTTTCCAGCAGTGCGGGGTCGGTTTGGGCGCCATTGCCTTGGGCCAACTGTTCAACCCGAGCGGCTTCGCCTCGTCCCTCAACCTGAATCCGATGGCTCCGCGCCGGCCGCATTTTACGGCGAAAACCAAGCGCGTGATTTACCTGTTCATGGCCGGGGCGCCGAGCCATCTGGAGATGTTCGATCACAAACCGGAGCTGGCCAAGTGGGATGGCAAACTGCCGCCCGCCGAGTTGTTGAAGGGTTATCGAGCGGCCTTCATCAATCCGAACTCCACTCTGCTGGGTCCGAAGTTCAAGTTCGCCCGGCACGGTCAATCGGGGGGGGAATTATCGGAATTGCTGCCGCATCTGGCCAAGGTCGTCGATGACATCGCGATTGTAAGATCGCTGCATACCGACGCGTTCAATCATGCTCCCGCCCAAATCTTCATGAACACAGGTTCAGTCCAGTTTGGCCGGCCGAGCTTTGGGTCCTGGGTCACCTACGGGCTCGGCAGTGAATCGACCGACCTGCCCGCCTATGTGGTGTTTAGCACCGGCGGGAAAGGAACCAGCGGCGGCTCGTCCAATTGGGGCAGCGGGTTCCTGCCTTCCATTCATCAAGGCACCTTATTCCGGAATGTGGGCGATCCGGTCCTTTATTTGTCCAACCCGAAGGGCATCGATGACCAAGTGCAGCGCGATTCGCTGGACACGATTCGGAAACTCAATCAGCAACGGCTCGACGTGGTGGGCGACCCGGAGATCGCCACGCGCATCAACTCCTTCGAGATGGCCTATCGGATGCAAGCCACCGCCCCGGAATTGATGGACCTGTCCAAGGAACCGAAACATATTCTCGATCTCTACGGAGTCGAACCCGGCAAAGCCAACTTTGCCAGCGCCGTGCTGCTCGCGCGGCGCTTGGTCGAACGCGGTGTCCGGTTCGTTCAGATCTTTCATGAGTCCTGGGATCAACACGGCAACCTCGTCGCTGACCTCAAAAAGAACTGCAAGAATACCGACCAGGCTTGCGCCGCGCTCGTTGCTGATCTCAAGCAACGCGGGTTACTGGAGGATACGCTGGTCATCTGGGGCGGCGAATTTGGCCGCACTCCGATGGTGCAGGGAGGCAACGACGGGCGGGATCATCATCCCAACTGTTTCACCATGTGGTTCGCCGGTGGAGGCGTGCAGCCGGGTCTGACCCTCGGCGAATCGGATGATTTCGGATTCAATGCCGCGCGGGATAAAGTGCACGTTCATGATCTTCACGCCACCCTGCTGCATTTGCTGGGCTTCGATCACACCAAACTGACTTACCGGTTCCAGGGTCGCGACTTCCGCCTCACCGACGTGCACGGCGAAGTAGTGGAAAAGTTGCTGATTTGAGCCCGCCTTCGCTTGTGGGCTACGGCGGGTCGAAGCTACCCATGAACCTGACCCTCACCCGGCCTGCGGCCACCCTCTCCCATCCGATGGGAGAGGGGCTGGGGGTGAGGGCTCTTTTTCAGTGGAAGTTCATGGCCCCAATTCGCGTGCACATGACGTGCAGGTGAA
>DATLUX010000512.1:0-14445 GCA_035577805.1 Verrucomicrobiia bacterium | reverse complement strand
GGCGCATCAAGAAGCTCTTCACCATCCTGGAACCGGCCTTGATGCTGTTTTTGATCGGCTTGGTGGGCACGGTGGCCTTGTCGATCTTCCTGCCCATCCTCTCCTTGATGAATGCCATTAGGTGAACCCCAGATGACTGATAAAAACTGAGTGGCGCCTGGGATCTCTACTGGACGAATCACCCGTTTTCACACAATCCCACCTTTCCCAATAAACCCTAACGATCCCACCCCGTGGAACCACGGATGGACTTTACAGCAATTTGCCCAATTTGCGCCTTGGCATCCGAGAGCGATACTATTCCAATAGGTGACGGTCGTCGCGGGGATCGGAGGCGCCAGTAGTCGGTACTCTAGAATCAAGGGCTGATTCGAGAAATCGACGCAGATTGGCCCCTGGGCAAGGATCTGCCCTGCCCTACTTCGTGGCTCGCGGTTTGAAACAGCACGGGGAGAATCTTTTTTTGTGGACATCAGGACAGAGATAACGATGAGGCAGAGGGAAGCGTCTCGAAGGGCCGATCGGCAAGGCCGTGTCTTCCAACGCTGTCCTGGCCGTTGCCCGCGGTCAAAGCCATCCTCGGTTCCAACTCAATGACCGACACCGTTCTTAGTCTCAGCTTGCTCGGCGGCCATCTGAAGGCACTTGCCGTGCAGCGCGGGGTGGTTGTTGGAACTTGGCAACGCCCGACGACGGTCGAAGATTTCACCGACTTTTCCTCGGTCGTTCGGGAGGCGGTTGCCGGCACTCGCTATGTCGGCGACGCCGTAAGCCTGGTCTTGGCCCACCCGCGTTTAAACCAGCAACTGGTTGAGACACCCCCGATCCATGGCTTCAACTTGAGATGGTTTCTGGAGCGGCGAGTCAAGCAGCTCAAAACCTTCAACACCGACGCGGCCTGGAGCTATCAGCCCACCGAGCCGACCAAGAACGCCCGCGCTCTGGTGCTGCATCTGTTTCCAAAGCCGTTTTGGGACCAGCTGATGGAAGGCTGTCAGCAGGCTGGGTTGCATTTAACCAAGCTCTTACCCGCCACGGCCGTGCTCAGCCGCCAGTTGAAAGAACTGCCGATCGCGGAGGACGAACTCGCTCTAGTGGCGGCCGACACCGGCGGCACGACCACGGTCATCATCGGGCGCAAGAACGGCCAGGTGTATCTGGCTCGCTCCTTGAGCAACAGCTGGAGTGTTTATCCAGACCGGGTCAACGTCGATCTCAACCGCACGATCCTCTACGTCAAACAGCAGTTCGGCGCGACCGTCAACAGCCTGTGGCTCTTTGGCAATGTGTCCGAGGACAATGTGCGGGCGATGCAGGCGGCGGTCCGAGTGCCGGTCAAAACCAGCCCCGTCCAGCTCAGTCCCTTCTACTGGAACCAGGAAGCTCAGAAGGTCGCTGATGAGGACAGCAACAATTTGGTCAGCCCGGAATTACAAAAAGCGCCCCGGCGCCGGGTCCTGCTCAGAGTCACCGGTCTGCTGATTGGCCTTTTGGCCTTGGGTGCGGTGGCCACGGCGGTCTTTTTCCAGGCGCTGGTCAGGGATCGGCTCAAGCAGGCGGACAGGCTCCAGCCCCGAGCGGAGAAACTCCAGGGGCGCAAGGGCGACTTGCAGCAGCGTGAGGTGGACTACTACCGACAGAAAGAATTCCTCAAACTGGTCAGCGAAGAGAGGGTCCAGCCGGTGTCGGGCTGGTTTTTCGGCTACCTGGGCGAGGTCGTGCCTGAAGAACTGCTGCTGACTCACTTCCAGATCAAACGCCAGACGAACCAATGGACGATTGAACTGGCTGGCACACTCCAGCCGACCACCAACCCGGCTCCAGCCGCAGTGCTGGCCGGCGCGGTCTCGAGCTTGAGGGACAGGCTATCCAGCGGGCCGTTCCATGTGAAGATCACCCGCACTGTCGGCGTCCCTGAAGGACCTGCGGCGACCGCCAAGCGAATCAGCCGAACGGTGACTCAGGCCGCCGGGGCGACCGGCGGATCGACCGCGGACAAGGAAAACCGGTTCGTCATCGAAGGGGCCATGCGATGAAAGCTCTGGGGCCAATCCCACCCGAGATTTATCGTGCCCTGACCGTTCGCCTGATTATGCTCATCGTGTTCGCCGGCTCGGTGGGCTTGGCCTGGTGGAGTGTGATACAGCTCCCGCCCGCAGAGAGGAAACTGGAACAGCAAAACAAACGGATTGCCACGCTGGAAAGTGACATCCAGTTCTTGGAGATGAAACCCAGCCCGCTCGAGGCCGAGCAAGTGGCCGCAAAATACAATCAGGCCCAGCAACTGTTGTTTAGTGGCCTGGAGGAAGCCAAGGGCTGGGAGCAACTCAAACGCCAGCCCAACCTCTTGCTCCTGACAGCCGAGCCGGAGGTACGCTTTTTGGGCAAAACCCAGGCGCTGTCCATCCTTTCAGCCAACCTCGAACTGCAAGCGACCAATTCTCCTTACAGTCGCTACACCAATTCTGCTTACAAGGCGCTGCTGGACTTTGCCCAACAGCTGACCAGTCAATCCAAGCGAGTGGACTTGATGGAACTGACGATCAGTGGCAGCTCCAACTCGGTGAGTGTGGCGAAGATCGGGCTGCACCTGTGGACTCAGGAGACGGGGCCTTAACCACCGGATTCAACATGAAACTATTCCGAAACCCGGTTGTGGCTGGCGGCCTGGCGTTGGTGGCTGTGTTCATGGTGGTTCAGGCCGTTAATCCGAACTTGTTCAAGAAGCGGCCGGCGCGCCAACCGGCCACAGCCCAGACGCCTGCGCCAGCGCCGGCCACGGCGGGACTGTCAACGAACCTTGAATCCAGCGCGTCAGCGGCGGCTACTTCGACCACCCCTTCGACAGGCTCAGGGGGGGCCCCCATCGTAGGGCCTGAGGCCAACATCGATCTCAGTAAGGTGGGCTGGCCCACCAACGCTGCGCCGCGTCGAGACCCCTTTCAAGTCATCAATGCCCCCTCGACCAACCGCCTTTATCCGCCAGCTTGGCAGGTGTTGGAGCTGACGGCCATCTGGCGGCAGACCGGCGGCAAGCTGGCGGTCATCAATCGCAAGGTGCTCGGGGAAGGAGATAGCCTTGTCACCGACCTCAAGGGCACGCCGGCCGCAGGGGCCATCGCGTTGCGCTTTACAATCGAATTGATCGAAGATGACCTAGTCTGGGTGAGCGGGCCCTCGGGCCGAGAGCCTTTGGAATTTAAGCCCCTCCCTCCCGCCCAAACCAAGCCCAGCCCGGGCCGCGGCACGGCGATGCGCTGAACGGAACAACAAGGAGACTCAATGAGATTTGTCAGCTGTGGTGTCTGACCGCCGTGTGGCGCCAAACCGACAGCTCGCTGGCCGTCCTCAACAACCGCATATGAAATATTTAACTATTCCACGCAGCAAGTGCTTTTTCCTACTCGCG
This sequence comes from Verrucomicrobiia bacterium, assembly GCA_035577805.1. Taxonomy (GTDB): domain Bacteria; phylum Verrucomicrobiota; class Verrucomicrobiia; order Limisphaerales; family JADJPG01; genus DATLUX01. The sequence goes on along the minus strand of DATLUX010000512.1, from coordinate 11,036 downwards.
CTGCTGGCCTGTGGACCTGTGCAGGGCGCGCCCGGCAAATCCACCGCCAAATCCACCAACGCCGAGCCGGAGGTCAAAACTATGCCTCGCTTCGAGAACTGGCCTGTGCCGCCCCGCCGCACCAATGTCGCGCCAGCGGTCGCAACGCCTCCAGCCAAACCTCCGGTCGCGGATGCGCAAAAAAAGCTTTACTCCTTCCGGGCCGAAAACTTGGAGATCAAGCCGGCTTTGGCCATCTTCGCCCGGGCCAATAACTTGAACATCGTGCCCGACCAGGAGGTCACCGGCCAGGTGACCCTGGACGTCCGCGACCTCTCGCTTGACCGGATGATGCAAGCCTTGCTGGAGGCCAACGACCTCTCCTGGACGGATGAGGACGGGCTTATCCGCGTCCGCGCCGCGCAGAGCCGCAATTACGTGGTCGATTATTTGCGTTTGGTCCGCATTGGCCAAGGCTCCAGCGTCGTGACGCTTTCCTCGGGCGGGCTCTCGACCGGCGGGGGCGGCGGCGGGGGTGCCGGGGGCGGCGGGGGCGGGGGCGGAGGAGGCGCCGGGGGCGGCGCAGCCGGAGGGGGCGCAGGCGGAAGCCTGAGCAGCTCTGAGATGAACCTCAAGCTCGAGAACCAGGTCGAGTTTTGGAAGGAGCTGCAGGACCAGATCGAAAAGCTCCTCACGGACCAGGGCCGACCATCGCTGGCAATCAACCGCACCGCGGGCGTCATCCAGATCACCGACCGTCCTTCTGCGTTACGCCGCGTGGAATCCTATCTGGAGCAGCTCCGCGGCTCGGTGACCCGCCAGGTCGATATCGAGGCCAAGCTTTACGACGTCACTTTGGGCGACCAATTCCAGTTCGGGATCGATTGGCAACGAGTGGCTACCTCCCAAGGCGGCCTCTACCAGGGCCTGGGCTCACCGTTCGGCAATCCCAGCGACTTGGATCTGACTCGTTCCTCTTTCCTTAGGCCAGGCGGCGGCGTCAACATCCAGCCGGCCGCGATCACGTTGCTCTTCAGCAATAAAAACACCACCGCCATCATCCAGGCGCTCCAGGAACAGGGCGAAGTCAGTGTCATCTCCCAGCCCCGCCTGCGCACCCTCAACAACCAGACCGCCATCATGAAGGTCGGCACCGACCAACCTTTCTTCACTCAGAGAAGTTCCACCGTCACCAGCGCGGGCGGAATCGTCCAGGACAGCGGTGATCAGGTTTCCATCATCACCGTCGGCACCGTTCTGTCCGTCACGCCGCAAATCTCCTCGAACGGACTTATCACCCTCGATATCACCCCAGCCATCACCAGCTTTGTCGAAGAGAAACGCTCCCCGAGCGGCAATAGCTCGGCCCCCGTCCTCGACATTAAACAGGCTTCCACCATCGTGCGCTTGCATGATGACGAAACCATCGTCATCGGCGGCTTGATCCAAAAAAGCAGCGCCAAGAGCGTCCGCAAAATCCCGCTCCTAGGCGACATCCCCTTCCTGGGCAGACTCTTCCAAGGCCGTGTGGATGCTAAACAGAAGAAGGAATTGGTAATCTTTCTTACCCCAAGAATCGTGGAGTAATGGGTTTCACGCAGCGGGGGCTCGGCTGCCTGGACGGGGCTGAGGGTGTCGCCCGAACGAGACTCAATTCTTCGCCTTCGTCTCTCGGCAACCGATCGTTAGCAGCACGTTGGCCCATAATGCCTGGTCACCTGTCTGGATGGTGAGCACATGATCGGGAGATTCAACCGCTTGGTAAAAATCCCATTTCAAGATCGGTTCCAACCGCAGTTTCAGCCGGTGTTCACGCAACACGCGCCGGTATTCGTTCCAGACCGGCGGTTCACCTTCGCGGGCGTAGGGATCGTCGGCCGGGATGCCCATGGTGTTGACTGCATCAACCGGAACCGCACTCAGCACGGCCTGCAGCACTTGTGTCACCGTGACCACCCCCGGAGACAAGTTCAAGGAAACCAACTCCGCTCGCGGCCCCCGTTTGCTCGACGCCGGATAATTGCCATCGGCGATCAGGATCTTGGCATGATGCCCGGCCCGGCCGAGGACAGCATTAATCTCGGGATGGATCAGTTGATGTTTGAGCATTGCGGCTGGTTGCTGAGGATTGGTTTTGGTCTCGGGGCTAAGAATTCAAATCGGCACTCCGCCTTCCGCACTCGGATCATTCCGCACTCCGCACTCGGATCACTCCGCACTCGGATCACTCTGGCCGGAACCATTGACGAAAGCTGGTCATGGTCTGGCGGGCAGCCGTTTCGCTGTCGGGGAGCGGGAGGATTTCGGCCGAGACATAACCTTCATAGGTAATTTCGCGCAAGGCTTCGACAATGGGGGTGAGGTCGGTGTGGCCCAAGCCGATGGCACGCCGGTTACTGTCGGCAAAATGGACGTGGCCCAGATCGGGACCGGCCAGGCGCAAGGCATCAGCGATGCTGACCTCTTCGATATTAGCGTGGAAGAGATCGACCAACAATTTCACCTGCCGAGGTGGAAGAGGTTTGAGCAATTCCAGTCCCTCGGTGACCGAACGAACCAAGTTGGTTTCGTAGCGGTTCAACGGTTCGAGCAGGAGTGGGACGCCGAGGGCCTGGGCGCGCGGGCCCAGTTCGGCGAGGGCTTCCTGCAACCAGGCGAATCCCTGTTCGCGGGTTTGATCCTGGGCCCGGCCTTGCATCGAGCCGATGATGGTCGGGGCGTTAAAGGACCCGGCCAGTTCCAGAATGCCGGACACAAACGCGCAGGCGCGCGCGCGCCCGGCGGCGTCCGGGTCGGTCAACCGCAATTGGTGGACGAGCCAGCCGGCGCCGGTGCCCATGGCGGCTACTTTCAGTCCGTGGCGCTTGAGCAGGCCGGCGAGTTCTTTCACGTTCAACTCCTGGGGTGAGCGCGGGAAGATCTCAACGGCGTCAAAGCCCAAGGCGGCGGCTTTGGCGCAAGCCGAGGGCAGATCATCCGAATAAACAAACGGGCCGCCGCGGGCCTCCGGCACCAGCGAGATGGTAATGGCGCTGCGGATCATCGAGCGATGGCCACGGGGCGACAGAAAGCGCCGGTATGGCCTTGAAGATGGATCGGTAGGCTCATGAATTCGAATGGCTGCGCCAATTCAAACACCGCCGGCGGAAACTTCAACTCTTCTACGATCCAGATATTGGCCTGCAACAAAATGGTATGCGTCACCGGATTGATGGAATCGTTGAGCCCGGCAATCGAGTAATGGTCAATGCCGACCGCGCGAATGCGTTGGCGCACGAGCCATTCGGCACCCTCGGGCGAGAGATACGGCGGGTGACGCAGCCATTCCTCCGTTTTCGCGCGTTTATCTCCCCAGCCGGTGGCCAGCAGCACGATGCGATCGGCCAGGGGCAGACGCAACCGCGTCGCCAGCGCATCGGCGGTGATCGCCTGATCGGGTGTTGCGTCACGAAAATCTCCGATCACCGCCAGGCCGGTAAAACGTTCGAGCGGGATATCGTCGAGGTTCGCTCCGTGGGCCAGCTTATGGAACGGCGTGTCGACATGGCTGCCGGTGTGAGTGGCGAGGGTCAGCAGTTCAACCCGCCAGCCGTGCTGAGGATGGTCCGCGATGATCTCAGACTTGACCGGCGGATGAGCCGGGCAATTGGGCGCGTCGTGGAAGAGCGGCTGGCTGAGGTCGATCAATCTCATGGGCCTTGGGCGGGAAATCGGTGGAGCGCGTCAGTTATTCTCTTTGCGGCCGCTGAGCCAAATGTGATTGCGGATGGGGGCAAGCAGGTCCTGCACTTCGATGAGCAGACTCTGATCGAGCGGTTCTTCGATGCACCGGACGCTTTCCTTCACTTTTCTGGGGCTGGAGGTGCCGACCAAGGTGATGGCGATATCCTGGTGCGACATGGAAAACTGCAGGGCCAGCCGGGGCAAACTGGCCTTGCGCTTCAGGCAATGAGCCACGGCTTTCGCGCAAAGGTCGCGCATCTTGCTGGGGGCCGGGTGCCACTTGGGCGGACCTTTCTCCGTCAACAAGCCCATGCCAAGGGGCGCCGCGTTGATCACGCCGGCCTGCTTGTCTTTTAATAACGGCAGAATCTGCACCAGGGTCGTGTTGGTGAGGCAAAAATGACAATACGAATGCACCGTGTCCATCGGCGCCGATTCCAACGCTTTGCGCAGGGCTTTCAGGGGCAGACCCGTGACACCCACGTGCCGGACCTTGCCTTGGCGCTTGAGCTTTTGCAGCGCCGGCAATGTTTCCTCGGCCAGTTTTGGGATGGAAGCATATTCGATGTCCTGACATTGGATCAGATCGATATGCGCGACGCGCAGGCGTCTTAGACTCTCATCCACGCTACGCGTCACGCGCTCAGGCGAGAAATCAAAGTCCTTTTCGTCCGCTCCATAGCGGCCCACTTTTGTCGCCAGATAATATTTCTCGCGCGGCACGCCTTGCAGCGCGCGGCCTAAAGCCGATTCGGCGATGGTCAGCCCGTAATAAGGCGCGACGTCAATGAAATTGATGCCTAGATCAATGGCGGTGCGCACCGCCCGGATCCCTTCCTTTTCAACGACCGCGCCGTGGGTTCCTCCCAACGGTGCCGCCCCGAAACCGAGCACGGAGACCTTCCAGCCGGTCTTGCCCAAAACACGATACTTCATTTGATTCCGTTGCGCCCCCTTGTCCTTGTTTCTTATTTGTGTCCTTTACCTTCGTAAACCAGCTCAAACACCAACTCGGTCGATTCTGTGCCGGCCTTGGCCGGCAGTTTGAGTCGCACGCTTTTATGTTCCGGCGCCGGCTCCTGAAGTTTTGGCAGGTCGCCATCCGCAGAGGCGGCCGGACGCAAGCTAAGAATCACCGGATGATCCGTGGAAGTTTGTTTGCTGCTGGCTTTGACCAACGCCTTGTAGTCGGTGAATGCATCCAGTTTGGTGTCCACCTTCGCCGGGACCAGGGCGGCAAACCAACCAAATTCACTGCTGCCAAGGTGATTCCCGTCGTTCGGTTGGAGGGCCAGACGCATCGTATAAACGCCGGCCGCGATCTCGTCATCCCGGTAGTCTCTTTGCGCCGCTGGCACGGCAACGGCCCCCAGCAGCGTCGTCTGCTTCACCGCATCCAGGGCCTTGGCCAGCGAAGCCGGCTTCTGCGTCAACGGCAGCTCGGACACGAACCAGAATTCGAAGACCGGCTTGTCCCCGGCCAGAAGTTGCACCGATTTATTTTGCAATGACTTGGCTACCGCCCCATCCAATTCTTTCGGCGGCGGTTGGTCGGTCACGCGAAGGGTCAACTGCGCGCCCGCCGCCGGCAAGGCCGTCCACCAGAAAGACAAAGCCGTCACTGGCACCGTGACCAGAGCGAAAGCGAAAGTTCGGATGATATTCATGATAGGATTTTCCAGAACCTCCGGACACGATGCGCGAACAGCGGATAAAAGAAAAGTCCCCATTCCAATGCGGAATGCGGAGTGGGGAATGCGGAATGCCGAACGTCGAACGTCGAATGTCCTGTGCATCCAAAATTCTCCATCGCTCCTCTTAACCGAAGGGGGGGTGAACAGGAGGTAACGGAGACAACGGAGAGCGAGACTTTCGAATTTCGGGGCACGGAAACATGTTACCTCCTGTTCAAAACGACGAGGGTGGGGCAACGGGAGCAAACGGAGAGAACAGAGCCGTTGCACTCAGATTTCCTCCGTTATCTCTGTTAGCTCCTGTTCAAAAACAGGCGAGCGAGAACTCGGGATGCTGAGGATTGTGGAACAGCAACAGGACCCCCTCTGTTTGCTCCCTCCGTTAGCTCCGTTAGCTCCTGTTAACTGATCGCTCTGACATGGGCGGGGGATGAAACAGGAAACGGCGACTTGCCCGCTGCCCGCTCATCCCCCGCGTGTAGTTAGGTCAACGCCCGATTACGCCGCGTCCCGTTTGGTCTCGGCATCAGCGACGACCGGGGCCGGCGTCGCTGCCGGTGGGATGACCACAGGCGCTGCGACCTTCCCAGGCTCCGGAACCGGCGCCTCCGCCGCCTCAGTGGCGGACGGACCTGAGCTGACTCGTCGTGTGCGGCTGCCGCGGGCCACGCTGGTCGGCAACTGGTCGGTGCCGGTCGCGGCGACCTTGATATGCCCGAAGGCAACCGTGGCGGCCTGCACGACCCGGTGGCCCACCACCAACAAGGTGTCGCTCACCGCCTCATGCATCTGGTCCAGGCGCGCCAGGCAGGCCAGCAATCCGGCCGTCTGCTCGGTGTCTCGCTCGAGCGTGCGCAGGTCGAACGTGGCCGGCAGCAGTTCGCGATGTTTGCGGGCTGCCTCCACCCGAGCTTGCACCATGCGCCAGGTCTTCGGGCCGATCCGGCCTGAGCGCAGTGGTTGTCGATCCGCGGCGCTCAGCGGAGTCAGGAACGTCATCTTCTCCTGAACTTCCCCAAGCGCCGCGAGGACCACTTGCACCTCATCGGGCGGACTGTTGTTTGTTTTCGTTACTGTTTTCATTTGTCTGTTCTTTCTCTTGTTTGTTTTTTCTTTCTATGTTTCCAGGCACTCTGATGGATCCAGTCAGTCTGTCTGTTGCGTGAACAGACGTTGGGCCGCGAAAAAAGTAGCATGCAAAATTTGCATGAATTCATGCGTACCTGTTGAGCTCCGACTCTCGCTTCGCGGCGTGTGACTTGGTTCAGAAAACTCCCGGGACGGTGAGATTGGGGAACAGGAACAGGAGCAAACGGAGACAACAAAGCCGTTGCAACTCAGATCTCCTCCGTTATCTCGGTGGCCTCCTGTTCAAAAACGGGCGCGCGAGAACCCGGGACGGTGGGATTGGGGAACAGGAGCAGGAGCAAACGGAGACAACAGAGCCGTTGCAACTCAGATCTCCTCCGTTGTCTCGGTGGCCTCCTGTTCAAAAACGGGCGCGCGAGAACCCGGGATGCTGAGGATCCATTTGCTCCGCTTGCCCCAATCCTCATCGGCCATCGGCCAGTGATCTCGCCCGCTCGTTTTGACTCACTTGTTTGCGCCAGGCAAGATCACTCGGCTGATGCCATCGGTCACCTTCATTTCATGAAAATTGATGAGCAGTCCAAGGGGGACATCCAGCAGCTTCATGTAGCTGAGAAGTTGTGCTTTGTGGATGGGCAGAACCTTCTCCACTGCCTTCGCTTCAACCAAGACACAGGACTCGACCAATATGTCGAAACGAAGGGGTTCCTCACGCGTGAAACCTTTGTATTCGATGACAACAATCTTTTGCCTGACACAATCTAGGCCGCGCAACCCAAGTTCCTTTATGAGACACCACTCGTAGATGGACTCTATGAGCCCCGGCCCTTTGTCCCGATGCACCTCGATAGCTCCAGCAATGATCGTCTCGGTTAATTCGGACGCTTTTTCGAATAGAGGATGCATACACGCTGAGACTATCAGCCTATCGACAACAAGGTCGGCAGGCAGAGTAATCCTGTAAGTTCTGTTTTGATTCGTAGACCTTCCTGTTGGCCCGACCAGTTTGCCCGATTGCGGCGGGCTGGGCAGCGTTAAATTAACACCGGGCCGTTGGCTAGGCAGTTTGAACAGCAGACAAGGAGAAAGCAAGGGTTACTCATTGAACGCATTGAACGTTACCTGGAGACAGAGAAAACCTCGCACTCAGTTGTAACCCCTCTCTCCGTTGGCTCCTGTCCCCAAGAGAACAGAGCCGTTGCAACTCAGATTTCCTCCGTTGTCTCTGTGGCCTCCTGTTCAAAAACGAGCCGCGCTACGCGGCCAGGCGCTGTGCTTCCTGCCGGATCTGGTCCATCAATGCTTGCATCACTTTGTTGGGATTGCGCCGCCAGACAATGCCCACCTCCACCGGCGGAAACCCCGTCAAAGGCAGCACCCGCAAGCCGGCCGTCGTGGGCCGTCCCGGCACGGTCACGGACACACCCACCCCGAATCCTTGGAGCACATAAGATTCGACCAATTCGATGGCATTGGCCTCGATGCCGTTGCGCCAATCGATCCCGCGGGCCAGCAGGCCCTGGCGCAAACAGCGGCTGATGGCATCATCAGGCCCGGGTCCAATTAACGTCTCGTGGCGATGGCCGTGGCCGGGGCGCAGCAATTGCCTGGCCGATCGCACCGGTGACTCCTCCCTGATCAACAAGACCAGCGGCAGCCGCAGCAACGTTTCCCAGCAACAATCCTTGAACGGCGAACCGTCCGTCATCGTCACCGCCAAATCAATCAGGCGCGCCTCAAACCATTGCCGGATCTGACACTGCATGCCCTCCTTCAAAGTGAACCGGAGCTGCGGAAACGATTCGCGCACCGCGCGCAACATGGGCGGCAGATAATCCCGCAATGTGATCGGCGGCGCCGCCAACCGCACCAGATCAGGCAATCCGCCCCGCAGTTCGTCTAGGACCCCTTCCAGATCTTCTATAAAGGGGCGGACACACCGGAAGAGCCGCTCTCCGGCGGGGGTAAGTTGGAAGGGACGCCGTTCGAAGAGCCGCGTGCCCACCAACTTTTCCAATTCGATCAGCTGACGGCTCATCGTGCACTGCTGGATGCCATACGGCATATTTCGAACCGCTTCCGTGACCCCGCCGTAGCGCGCCAAATAATAGAACAACTCAACATAGTGCAGGTTGATCATAAGCGCTTTGGACGCACCCGCCCACAGAATCCATCACTGCCACCGCCGATCGACGCTGGAATTTACAATTCACCAATGGCTAAAGAAACCTCGGCCTCCCGCGCCTGGGTAGTCGATTGCGCAACCACGGATGACTCGGAGCACGGGGATGGACTTTTTTCTTGTGGCCGAAGGGGATTTACCACAGAGAACGCAAAGATCACAAAGAAGGTGAGAGGAGAGTTTTCGGAGCGAGAAACGTTTTTTCGATTGGCCGGGGCACAGCTAACTCAACAGACGGCCAGCGAAAAACACCGAACACCCGGCTTGGTCGGAGCACTGTTGATCTCGGTTTCTTTGTGATCTCTGCGATCTTTGTGGTAATCCCCCCATGCCGTTCAGATGACGCTTACGGATGAACGCTCACTTTTGAACACGCTTCTCTGCTTGCTCTCTCCGTTGCCTCCGTTATCTCCTGTTCACAAATGAAGGGTTTGAACAGGAGGCCACGGAGAAAACGGAGGGGTCAAACAGCGCTGGTATTTACAATTCGCCAGTGGCCAAAGAAACCTCGGCCTCCCGCGCCTCGGCAGTCGATTGGGCAACCACGGATAACTCGGATCACTCGGATGAACTTCCTTCTTGTGGCCCGAAGGGATGAGGGATTTACCACAAAGAACACAAAGATCACAAAGAAGGTGAAGGGGAGTTTTCGGCGCGTAAAAACGTCGATTACGTTGATTGACATTCAAACGGCTTGGTCGGAGCACTGTTGATCTCGGTTTCTTTGTGATCTCTGCGATCTTTGTGGTAATCCCCCATGCCGTTCAGATCACCCCTGACGGCGAAGGCGGGCCAGCCACGCCGTAGCCCGCCAGGGCGAAGGCGGGAGGCGGGAGAATCCTGCTACCGCGAGCCACTTTTTTGGTTACGCGAGCAGAATTTCTCGTCGAGCGACCAGATTTTCGGGAAGCGAACCACAATTTCTGGTCGCGCAAGGACTCGCCGTGCTTCGCCACGCCCGAATTCACCTCGTTCGACCACTTTTCGCGTCCGTTGACCCAAAATTCCGCGGGCCGCAGCCAGATTTGCAGCTCCGCTTAGGAGAATCCTGCTTCACCAAGCCAAAATTCTGGTCCGCTAACGAGAATTTCTCCTTACGTAACCAGATTTCCTGGTCCATGAGCCGTTGGATGATGGGTTAATCCCGCTTGGGGGCTGAGGGTTTTCGATTCGCTGACACTAACTAAACTAACCTCAGCAACGACGAGCGGACGAAGGCCAGCGTCAGATAGGCGAGCCTTTTCCCGTCGCTACGTTGAGGGAGGTCCCGCTCCGGAATTCGCGTGCGGCAGTGACAAATACGAGCCGCGGAACGAAAACTAAGCCGCATTCGTTGCCGGCTTAAACCGAATCTCGATGCGCTGGAGCATGTTTAGGGAATGCCCTTCGTAATCCGCGTCTTCCAGGCGCGCAATCACGGGCTGCTTCGTGCCGACTAGCTTCGCAAGGGCGTCCTGAGTAAGTCCGGCCTCCGTGCGTGCAGTGTAAATAAGCTGGGCGACAGCGGCGTTAATGCGCGCCTCCTCGAGAAGGCGCCTAATCTTGGGTCCCTCCCCCATCTGCCGGTCGAGGATTTCGACGGCATCGCTTGTCTTTACCGCTTTCTTATGTTCGGTGTTCTTCATACGTATGCCCTCGTGGGTTAGCCTCAAAAAGGCGCTTCCGCTTTAGCGCACGCTCAATGTCAGCGGACGGAATGCCTGATTCCTTCGTGAGCGAGTGCGCAAGAACGGCCACATTTCGCCCGTGGAAAAGCAAATCCACATTTCATCGCTCGCATAAACAGTTCATGGCGATTCAAGAGCGCAGCGCGCGTCGCACCTGAATGCTCACGAAGGCAGCCTGTGGGATCACGAATTTCTTAACCTCCACTGCGACGGCTTTGGGCTTGAATTCCTCCAAAATCATGGTGGCGATATCGACGCCCAGGGTTTCGATCAACTGCCATTTGCGATCCTCGCCGAACCCCAGCAACCGCCGGCAGACCGCGTGATAATCCACCGTTTCAGCCAGGCTATCGCGCGATACGGCTGCCCCAAAGTCATGTTCCAGCTGCAAACAAAGCAGCAGCCGCTGCGCGACGGCTCGTTCCTCCTCCGTCACGCCCACGTGATAAAACACTTCCAGGTCGGTGATGCGAATGATGTCCATAATGAATGTTCTGTTCCTGCTCGACTGTAGCTGGAGCGGCGGTCTGGTTCAGGGTTCTCGGTTCAGGGTTCAGGGTTCTCGGTTCAGGGTTCAAGGTTCTCGGTTCAGGGTTCTCGGTTCAGGGTTCCCGGTTCACCTCGACCAAGACCAAAAGGATCGACTACTAACTGGAGGTCCGTCGCACCGCTTCTTTGTGGTGCGCGACGAGGAATCCTGCT
>DATLUX010000511.1:0-3076 GCA_035577805.1 Verrucomicrobiia bacterium | reverse complement strand
AAAGGGCTGGACCATAGCAGACGAGGGCAACACCCTCGGAAACGATGCCCAATAGTTTTCGGCGAGAGTTTTGGGGTCAGTGTTGACTAGGCACCAGCAACCAGGACCCAGGAACTAACCCGCCTTGCTCGCTGGGACCGGCAAGCGCAACCGAGCACAGCTGCCTTTCGCCAGCTTCCGATTCTCCAAGGTCAATGAGCCGCCGTGGGCTTCGGCGATCTGACGGCATAACACCAAACCGATGCCGGACCCACCTGGCTTGGTGGTAAAGAACGGCACAAACAAATTGGCTGGGTTGGATATGCCGGGGCCTTCGTCTTCGACGTAGACCTCAAGGGTCTCGCCCTGCTGCGACCAGCCGACCTTCACACCAGTCTTGGCATCGGCGTGTGCCGCCAAGGTGGCATCCGCCGCGTTGCGAACCAAGTTGATCAGCAACTGCTCGAGTTGATCGGCATCGGCCTGCAAAGTGATGTCCGGGCCGGGCTCGACTTGCACTTTCAGGCGCGTTTCCAGTCCGGCGACGCGCCCGATCCAGCCGGCCACTTGCATCGGCTTGGGCTGCGGCGGCGGCAACCGGGCGAGCCGCGCATAGGCTTCCATGAAACGGCTCAAGGCATCGGCACGCGACGCGATGATGGCCAGCCCGCCCTGCAGATCAGACTCCCAATCGGTCGGGCGCGGACTTTTGGCGAGGAGCGCGCCCATCGTGCCGGCGATGGATTTGATGGGAGCGAGGGAATTGTTGAGTTCATGGCCGATGACTCGGACGATGCGCTGCCAGGCCTGGCGTTCCTCATCACGCAAAGCCCGGCTCAGATCCGTCATCACCAGCAACGGATGCGGCCGTCCTTCCTGGCGAAAGGAACTGCGGCGGATCCCCCAGCGTCCGCCGTCGCTGCCGGGCAAATGCAATTGCACGGTGCGCGCGGGATCGCCTTGCAAGAGATGGTCGAGGCCGAGTTGCGCGGCGGTGCGGCCGAGCAACTGTTCGCTGGGCCGGGCCAGCAACCGTTCTCCGGCGCGGTTCACCAGTTGCAAGCGCTGGGCTTCATCGAAGGCGAACACGGCCACGTCCACTTCGGACATGACGGTGCGCAGCAAGGCGCTGGCTTCCAGGGCGCCGAGCCGTTGTTCGCGCAAGGTCTGGCTCAGCGCATTGATCTCGCGCATCAATTCCCCCAGCACATCGTCGCGACGCGGGCTGCGCGCGCGGATGGAGAAATCCTCTTCGCGCAGGGCGGACAACAGGTTGGCCGCCGTTTGCAGGGGGCGCACGACGCGTTCGCGCACGGCATGGGCCACGCCCCACCAGAGCGCGAAGAGAAGTCCGGCCAACGTCCAGCGGACGCCAGCCGAATAATCGGCGGTGCCAATCAACCAGGTGGCAAAGATAACCGCCGGAGCGCCCGAAAGCAGCGTGAGCGCCAGAATGCGGGTTTCATACTTGAGCCGGGTGGCCACTGGACGCGCAGGTCAGAGCTTGTACTTTTCAAGGCGCCGATAAAAGGCGCTGCGACTCAGCCCGAGCGCTTCCGCCGCTTTCTGGGCATGGCCGTCCGCGCGGGCGAGGGCTTTGCGGATCAGGTGCGCTTCGACTTCATCGAGGCTCATGTCTTCGAGGCGGGGCGCTTTTCCAGGCTCCGCGCGCAGCCCCAAATCGGCGGCGCAAACCGAGGCGCCCGTGGCCATGAGGACAGCGCGTTCGACGACGTGATTCAGTTCGCGCACGTTGCCTGGCCAGGAATGTTCGGAGAGAACCTGGCGCGCCCCCGGATCAAAAGATTCCAAAGGCTTCCGGTAACGCCGCGCGTGTTCCCGCAGGAAATGATCCGCCAACCGGGGAATGTCTTCTTGACGTTCGCGCAGAGGCGGCAGCGCGATTTCGATGGTGTTGAGTCGGAATAACAGATCCTGGCGGAACCGGCCGGCCGCGACTTCGCCGCGAACATCCGCGTTGGTCGCGGAAATGATCCGCACATCGGCGCGGCGTGTGCGCGAGGAACCGACGCGCTCGAACTCGCCGGTTTCGAGGACGCGCAACAGCCGGGTTTGCTGACTGGGGGTGAGGTTGGCGATTTCATCGAGGAACAGCGTCCCGCCGTCGGCCAACTCAAACCGGCCCACGCGATCGGCCTTCGCGTCGGTGAACGCGCCTTTGACATGCCCGAACAACTCGCTTTCGAACAGGCTCTCGGCAAAGCCGCCCATGTTTACCGCCACAAACGATCGATTGGCCCGGGCGGACACTTCATGGAGCCGGCGCGCCGCCAGGCCTTTGCCGGTGCCGTTCTCGCCCAGTAACAAAATGTTGGCATCTGCCGGTCCAACCCGAGCGATCAACTCCAGCACCGGCTGCATGGCTCGCGAATCAGCGATCAAAGTCGGGCCGCTCTCGCTCCGCAGGAGTTCGTTCTCGGCTTCCAGACGTCGTTCCATTCGCCAAGCCCGGCCCAGAGCGATCTGGTTGCGCAGGATGGCAGCCAGTCGCTCGTTCTCCCACGGTTTGGTGACGAAGTCGCACGCTCCGCGACGCATCGCTTCCACCGCCAGTTCCACGGTCCCCCAAGCCGTCATCACGACGACGGGCAAGGTCGCGTCCAACGCCCGAATCCGGCCCAGCAAATCCAGCCCTTCCTCGCCGGAAGTGGTATCGCGCGCGTAGTTCAGATCGATCAAGACCAGGTCAAACTCATGCTCGGATAAGGCCTGCATCACGCCCTGAGGCGCACTGACCGTCTGGCATTGATACCCTTCCCCTTTGACCAGCAAGCGCAACGCCTCGCGGACGTCCGCTTGATCATCGGCGATCAACAAGCGCGGCGGCGGCGAAGCGGCTTTCATCGCAGTCGTTCTGCCACTCGCCGGGGCAGTCGGCAAGCCTGCTTTGGAGCTGTTCCTGGAACTGTTCGTGCCCGAACTGGCGGCTGAGCTGGACCCGGCCACGATCAGCTTCCTGGATAAAGAATTGTTCACCGATGTCAGCTCCGGCGAGCGTCACGAGGTCGACCTCCTGGCTCGGGCCCGCTTTCGCGGGCAGGACTCGTTCTTTCTTATCCATGGCCTGCCGTCGATC
>DATLUX010000510.1:0-4305 GCA_035577805.1 Verrucomicrobiia bacterium | reverse complement strand
CGGGGGGCAAAAGTTCTAAACTTTATTGGGAGGTTTGGGACTTTATTAGGAAGTTCGGAACTTTATTATCCCGCTACAGCGTGCCGCTGCTTACCCCAAAGGCTAAGCCAATTACTCGACCGTGACGCTTTTGGCCAGGTTGCGTGGTTTATCGACATCGCAACCGCGGGCGACGGCGATGTGATAAGCCAGCAATTGCAGAGGCAACACCGCCAACAACGGGAACACCGGCTCCGGACAGGCCGGCAGGTAGATGATTTCGTCGACTTTCTTGGCCAGCTTCTCGTTGCCTTCGGTGGCGACGGCGATAATGGGGCCCTGACGGGCCTTGATCTCCTCCAGGTTGCTGAAAGTCTTTTCGTAGAGTGAATCGGAGGGAATGATAAAGACCGTTGGGGTTTTCTTGTCGATCAAAGCGATCGGGCCATGCTTCATCTCCGCCGCCGGATAACCTTCGGCGTGGATGTAGGAAATTTCCTTGAGCTTGAGGGCGCCCTCGAGGGCCACCGGGAAGTTGTATTGGCGTCCGAGAAAAAAGAAATCTTTGGCGTCGGCGTATTTGAGAGCGATTTTCTTAATGGCCTCGTTTTGAGCCAGGATAGTTTCCATCTGCTGCGGCACCGCTTGCAGGGCGTTGAGGAGACGCGCACCGTGGCTGGAAGAAAGCATGCGGATGCGCCCCATCAGCAGGGCGAGCAGGTTTAAAACGGTGACCTGCGAAGTGAAGGCCTTGGTCGAGGCCACGCCAATCTCGGGTCCCGCGTGCAGGTAGATGCCCCCGTCGGCCTCGCGCGCGATGGTGGAACCCACCACATTGCAGAGGGCCAGCACCTTGTGTCCGCGTCGTTTGGATTCCCGCAAACCAGCCAGCGTATCGGCGGTTTCGCCGGATTGGGTGATGACCAGCACCAGCGTGTGTTTTTCGATGGGTGCGTTGCGATACCGAAATTCGCTGGCGTATTCGACTTCGGTGGGGACATGAGCGAATTCTTCGAAGAGATATTCCCCGATGAGCGCCGCGTGCCAACTGGTGCCACAAGCGGGGATGACGATGTGATCGACTTGGCGGAGTTCCGCCAAGCTCATGTTCAGCCCGCCGAACTTCGCCGTGGCGTCATCCTGCGCGACCCGGCCGCGCAACGCGTTGCGGACCGTCTGGGGTTGCTCAAAGATCTCTTTGAGCATGAAATGCGGATATTTGCCGCGCTCGACCGCTTCCGCATCGAACTCGAGCTTGCTGATTTGCACCTGGGCGGTGTCCGAACCCAGGTTGGCGACACTGAACCGATCGGCGTAGAGTGTGACCACGTCGTAATCGTTCAGATAAATCACCTGCCGGGTGTGCGAAGCGATGGCGGTAGCGTCGCTGGCCAGGAAGTTTTCATCTTCACCCACGCCGACAATGAGGGGCGAGCCGCGTCGGGCCCCGATCATGACCTCGGGATAATCAGAGCAAATGACGGCGATCCCGTAGGTGCCGATCACTTCGCGCAAGGCGTTCATCACGGCTTCGGCCAGCGGGTGCAGGTCCTGTTTGGGCGCGGAACCCGGCGCGGCTTGTCCAAGGCGTTGGCGGACCTGGTCGTAGTGAGCGCCAATCAGCCGGGCGAGCACCTCGGTGTCGGTCGACGACTGGAACGTCTGCCCTTCAAAGCGTTCCTTGAGACGCTCGAAGTTTTCGATCACCCCGTTATGGACCACCGCGATCCGGCCGCTGGCGTCATTGTGCGGGTGGGAATTCTCGTCGGACGGAGGTCCATGCGTGGCCCAACGGGTGTGACCAATCCCTAAGGGGCCAGGCATGGGCTTGGTTTGGAGGAGATGGGCCAGGCCTTCGTCAATCTTGCCTTTTTTCTTCCGGGTCTGGAGCTGGCCGTCGCAGAGCACCGCCACGCCCGCGCTATCATAACCGCGGTATTCCAGTCGCCGGAGGCCCTCCAGGATGATGGGGGTGGCTTGGCGCTTCCCGATATAACCGACAATGCCGCACATCTTAGTTGCTAGTTGCTGGTTGCTGGTTGCTGGTTCCTGGTTCCTGGTTGTTGGTTCAAGGCCGGAGTTAGCGACCGGAACTGGCCCGGACGCTCCGAACTTTCGTGGCGCCACACTCATTCATCGGTTGCCGCTTGCTCTTCTCAAGTGGACCAATGTATAGAGGGGTCTGCAGCCTCCGCAAGAAAGGACTAATTTGTGAGCGTATCGCAGAGCAAACGGATGTCGCCCAACACCAGCAACGTGCTGGCCGTGATCATGGGGGGCGGCGCCGGTACCCGCCTCTTTCCGCTGACCAAGGAACGGTCAAAACCCGCTGTGCCGCTGGCCGGAAAATACCGCCTGGTCGACATCCCCATCTCCAACTGCATCAATTCCAATCTCCGCCGCATCTATGTGCTGACGCAGTTCAATTCGGCCTCACTGCACCGGCACATGTCACAATCGTATAAGTTCGATCATTTCTCGGGCGGATTTGTGGAGATCCTGGCGGCCGAACAGACGCCGACCAGCACCTCGTGGTATCAGGGGACGGCGGATGCCGTGCGCAAGAACCTGACGCATCTGCTCAACCATGATTTCGAGTACATGGTGATTCTGAGCGGAGACCAGCTTTACCGGATGGATTTCCGGCGCATCATCACGCAGCACATTGAGACCTATGCGGACTTGACGATCGCTACGATCCCGGTCCCCCGGCAGCAGGCGCAATCCCTGGGGATTCTACAGATCAGCACGGAACGGCGCATCGTGCGTTTCGTGGAGAAACCGAAAGACCCCGCCCTGCTGGAATCCTTGAAGTTGCCGCCTGATTCCTACGCCAAGCTTGGCATCGAGGGAGACGAAGAGTTTTACCTGGCTTCCATGGGCATTTATGTCTTCAACCGCGAGTTGATCGTGCGTTTGCTGGACAACACCCATACCGACTTTGGAAAGCACATCATTCCCGGCGCTATCGCTGACTACCGCGTCTTTTCCTATGTCTTTCAGGGTTATTGGGAGGATATTGGAACCATCCGGTCCTTCTTCGAAGCCAACCTGGATCTGATCACCGAATTGCCTCGCTTCAATTTTTTCGACATGAGCGCGCCCGTTTTCTCACGACCGCGTTTCCTGCCCGGCTCCAAGATCAACGGCGCCGCCATCGAACATGCCATGGTCAGCGACGGTTGCATCATCAACCACTCCTCCATCTCCGATTCCATCATCGGCATCCGCAGCATCGTCGGCGCCGGCAGCGAATTGCGCCGCGTCATCCTCATGGGCGGTGACTATTATGAAAGCCAGGCCAGTATCATAGAAAATGAGTTGATGGGCAGACCGCGCATCGGCATCGGCCAAAACACACGCATCGAAAACGCCATCATCGATAAAAATGCCCGCATCGGCGACAACGTCGTGATCTCCGCTGTCGGCAAACCCGAAGAATCCGATCATCCGCTCTATAACATCCGCGACGGAGTCGTGATCATCCCCAAAAACGGAATCATCCCACATGGAACGGTGATCTGAATGCGGACTGCGGAATGCGGACTGCGGAATGCCAAATGGCGAATGCCAAATGCCAAATGGCGAATGACGAATTCCGAATTCCGAATGAAGCCGTTTTCCATCTGCGGCTATCTGCGCAAATCTGCGGGCACCATCTGAGTGCGGAATGCGGAGTGCGGAAGGCAAGGTTGCCTCTTCCATCGGGCGGGCTCAGCTGCTAGGAATTGGTTTGATGGAACTTCGCGCGTTCGCAGAACGGGTCCTCTTCGGTGCCACCTTGGAGGACAAACTTCGCGGCGCCGACGTGATCACAGATGCCTATCCTGGAACGGCCTGGTCGGCCCCGGCTGCCCCCGGCCGTCCGCCCGAGCTGCGCTTCAAACCGCTGGGCACCGGCAAAGCGGATTTTCCTTCCACTCAGAGCCTGGACCAGGAACGAGAACGCGGACGTTTGCTCCATTACTTTGCCAATCATGAACTGCTCGCCGTTGAGTTAATGGCGCTGGTGCTCCTGCGGTTTCCCGAGGCGCCGCGGGCCTTTCGCCGGGGCGTCCTGCGCACGCTGCTCGATGAGCAGGCGCATACCCGGTTGTACCTGGAACGCATGCATTCCTGTGGCATCGAATTTGGTGAATTTCCTGTCAGCGGCTTTTTTTGGCGCGCTGTTTCCCGGATGGAAAGCCCGATGGATTACGTGGCTGGCCTGAGCCTGACGTTTGAGCAAGCCAACCTCGATTTCTGCCGGCATTTCGCGCGCGAATTCAGCGTGGTCGGCGATGCAATGACCGCGCAACTGTTGGAGCGCATCTATCGCGATGAAAT
>DATLUX010000509.1:0-7963 GCA_035577805.1 Verrucomicrobiia bacterium | reverse complement strand
CGCATCCAAGCCGCCAATGGCCCCGATCTGCAGTGGTTCGATATTTCCGCGCCCCTGGTCAGCACATCCTACTTTGTTTATTTCGACCCCGACGTTAACTTCACCTTTTATCGGATTCGTACCGCCAGTGACTTGGTGGCGCCATCGGCGCCGAGCGGGTTGACGGTCGCGGCCAGGCGCTGCACTTCCCTCGTGCTGGTCTGGGAACAAGCACGCGATGATTTGCAAGGATCGGGAGTCGCAGTTTACCGAGTGCGCCGCGATGGCGTCCAGATTGGCGAGGTCCCTAGTCCGAATCGTTTTTTTGTCGACCGGGAGGCCGACCCCGAAGCCACGCTGACTTACACGATCACGGCTGTTGATTGCGTCGGGAACGAATCCGCTGCGTCTGCCCCCCTGGAAGTGGCCAGCACGATTTGCATCGGTCAAATCGGGCCTGCGGATGAGATCACGCTCACCTGGGATCCAAGTGACGACCCGAATGTGGCCGGGTATCTGATCTACTGGGGCGAGAGTCCTGACGCCTATGATTGGGTGATGGATGCGATGGACTACTCCACCGTGAGCATTCCGGAACTCACGCCCGGCTCGGCTTACTTCTTCGCCGTGACGGCCTATGATCAGAAAGGTGCGCAGAGTGATTTTTCGCTACAGGCCGCCGCTATCACCCCGGCTGTTAATATTCTCCTGCCGTAATCGGATGCTCCTCGCGCAAACGACCTGAGGCTGTTCCGCGAACCTGCATCCGACTTCGCCGCGTTTCCTTTCTCCGCCTCCTCCCGTTGACTCCAAGGTCGGGGTCTACCTGATCCTGTCCACGCCTCTTTGGTCTGTGTCCTCCGAGAGCACGTCGATGTACGCGAACATGCCGGTTTTCTCACAACTGCGGACGGCTGTGCCTCAGGATGAGACTGTTGGAGGACACATTGATTCTGGCGCCAAGACACACTCAAAATGGGATCCAGCCTTACGACAAGCAGTTACGCCATGGCACCGGCATTGCTAATGGGCGAAACCCATATGTCAACTGTTGTCACCTCTGATAAACCGGGCCGGCCGTGCAGCATCCGGCTGGCGAGGGTAGTGGCATGGGTGAGCGCCTTGGCGTTCTTCCTCGGCGCAACCGGTCCGATCCTCGCCCAAGGCGTCACTTTGGGGTGGGAACGCAACACTGAAACCAACCTATCGAGTTACATCGTGAGGTATGGTGTCACTCGTGGGTCCTCCTATACAGGACAAGTCAGTGTCGCGTCGTCTTCCACTAACGCCACCGTCAACAACCTGGTTCAGGGTCAAACCTATTACTTTATTGTGACGGCCCGCAATTCCGTCGGGATCGAAAGCGATCCGTCGAACGAAGTGAACCATTCGATGCCGAGGACTGGGACCAATCGTCAGCCCGTGGCTGTGGCTGCGAACGTCAGCGCAACCGAAGATACCCCACGCGCGATCACCCTGACCGGGACCGATGCCGACGGAGATCCGTTAGCTTATACCGTCGTTACCTCTCCTCTTCAAGGTGCGTTGAGTGGGACCGCTCCCAATTTGACCTATACCCCAAACCCGAACTATTTCGGCACCGATAGTTTCACCTTCCGCGTGAACGACGGGCTGACCAACTCGGCGCCGGCCACCGTCTCGATCACGGTGGGAGCCGTCAATGACGCGCCGACGCTCAACGCGATTGGCAATCTGACGCTAGCCAGCAATGCCGGGCCGCAAACCGTGTCCTTGAGCGGCATCACCTCCGGAGCAGCCAACGAGAATCAGACGCTGAGCGTCACCGCCACCTCCAGCAACCCCAGTCTGGTGCCAAATCCGAGTGTGACTTACAGCAGCCCGGCCACCACCGGCAGCCTCAGGCTCACACCCGCCGCCGGCGGCAGCGGTTACGCCACCATCACGGTCACCGTCAATGACGGCCAGTCTCAGAACAACACCGTTACTCGCACGTTCACCGTCGCGGTGGGGACTCCGCCCAACCTGACTCTTTTCATGGAAGCCGAGGCGGGAACTCTGGGTAGCCCAATGCAACTAGCTTCCGATGCCAGCGCCTCCAATGGCCAATATGTTTACACCTCAACCACCGATTCCGGAACCCTGGGGCTCAGCCTCAACATCACACAGCCTGGCGATTACTGGGTCTGGTGCCGGATTCTTTCCGTGGACGGTACCTCCGATTCATTTTATGTGACGGTGGATGGAGGCACTGAGGACATCTATGACACGACGACTCAGTATAGTCCCAACTGGCAGTGGGCCCGGCTCAGCGGACGCACCGCCGGAGGCAACCGCGTGCTCAACTTTGGCATCGGCACGCATACCTTGACCTTCCGAGGCCGGGAAATCTCCACCAAATTCGATGCGCTCTACGTCACCAGCGACACGAACTTCGTTCCCACGACCACGACTCCCAACGTCGCGCCAACCCTCAATAGTATCGCCAACCTCACCCTCAACGAAAGCGCCGGCCCGCAAACCGTCAGCCTTTCCGGGATCAGCTCTGGAGCTGCCAACGAAAGCCAGACCCTCACCATGACGGCCTCCTCCAGCAACACCGGGCTGATCCCGAATCCCACCGTCAGTTACACCAGCCCCAACGCCACCGGCAGCCTCTCTTTCACCCCAGTCGCCGCCGCGTCAGGGACTGCCACCATTACGGTGACAGTCAATGATGGCCAGGCCCAGAACAACACCGCCACCCGAACCTTTACCGTCACGGTCAACGCAGTGAACGACGTGCCGACGCTGAACAGCATCGCCAATGTCACCGTCAACGAGGACGCCGGCCCGCAAACCGTCAGTCTCTCCGGGATTACCTCCGGTGCCGCCAACGAAAATCAGACGCTCACCGTGACCGCCTCCTCCAGCAACACGGGCCTGATCCCAAATCCCACCGTGACCTACACCAGTCCCAACACCACGGGATCGCTTTCGTTCACGCCCAAACCCGACGCGAATGGATCGGCAACCGTTACGGTGACCGTCAACGATGGACAGTCAGCCAATAACCTCATCACGCGCACGTTTACTGTCACCGTCAATGCAGTCAACGACGCGCCTACCCTCTCTCATATCGCCAACCAAACGATTAATGAGAACGGCGCCACCGCCGCCCTGCCCTTCACGGTCAGCGACGTCGAGACGCCCGCCGGAAACCTCAGCGTGTCGGGAAGTTCATCCAATCCATCTCTCGTGCCGCCCGGCAACATCGTGTTCGGTGGTTCGGGCGCAAACCGGACCGTGACCGTCACGCCCGCGACGACGGTGTTTGGAACGGCCACGATCACGATCCAGGTATCCGATGGCAGCGGTGGAGCCGCGTCGGATAGCTTCACCTTGAATGTGACCGGTGTGAACCAGGCCCCGACTCTCGATCCCGTAGCCAACCTCACCATCAACGAGGATGCCGGACCACAAACGGTTAATCTCACTGGGATCAGTTCCGGTGCGGCCAATGAACTTCAGGTGCTCACCGTGACGGCGACTTCGAGCAATCCGGCCTTAATCCCGGCGCCCACGGTGACTTATGCTAGCCCGAACTCCACGGGGAGCCTCTCCTTCACGCCAGTCCCCAATGCCAACGGCACGGCCAGCATCACCGTCACGGTCAACGACGGCCAAAGCCAGAACAATACGGTCAGCCGCGCGTTCACCGTCACGGTCAACAGCCAGAATGATCCGCCGACGCTCTCGAGTATCCCGACTCAGACCATTTCCCAGAACACGGCCAGCGGTCTGATTCCGTTCACCGTCGGCGACCCGGAGACAGCCGCCAGCGCCTTGACGGTCACCGCGGATTCCTCAAACCCGACTCTCCTGCCCCTCAGGGGCATAACGCTGGGCGGCTCCGGCGCCAGTCGTACGATCAAGTTGACGCCGGCTCTGAACCAGTTCGGCTCGACGTACGTCACCGTGACGGTCAGTGACCCTGACGGCGGCATGGCCAGCGATTCCTTCCTGCTCGTGGTCAACACGGTGAACATGCCTCCCACCTTGGATCCGTTGGCGGATCTGACGCTCACTGAAGACGCCGGGGCTCAGACAGTGAACCTGACCGGACTGGGCAGCGGGTCAGCCAATGAAAGCCAGACTCTGGTGGTGACCGCCAGTTCCAGTAACCCAACTGTGGTTCCCAACCCAAGCGTGGTTTACGCCAGCCCGAACGCGAGCGGTTCCCTGACCTTCACCCCGGCGCCCAATGCCAATGGCAGCGCTCTCATCACTGTCAGCGTGAACGATGGTCAGAGCCAAAACAACCTGACCACGCGGTCATTCCTGGTCACGGTTAATCCGGTTAACGACGCGCCGACCCTCAATGCATTGGCCAACGTCACGTTGCCGCAGAATTCAGCCCAACATTCCGTCGCGCTGTCCGGGATCGGTTCCGGAGCCGCGAACGAAAACCAGACCCTTACCATCACGGCTACCTCGAGCAACCCCAGCCTGATCCCGACCCCGACGATCACCTACTTCAGCCCCAACAGCACCGGCACCCTCAACCTGTCTCCAGCTCCGGGCGCCAGCGGGACGGCCACGATTACCGTCACGGTGGATGACGGCGAAAGCCAGAACCATACCGTCGTGCGCGTCTTTACCGTCACCGTCAGCGGGGCGAACAACCCGCCGAGGATCACGGACATTGCCGACATCTCGATCCCGATGAACGGCGTGGCCAGCCCAATCAATTTCGTCATCGGCGACGCCGAGACCGATGCCCAGAGCCTGGTGGTCGTGGCGACCTCCTCCAACGGCGACCTCGTTTGGACCAACAACATCACCATTAGCGGCATCGGCTCCAACCGCGTCGCCAGCATCCGCACCACAGTCGGTCAGTCCGGTTTCTCGATCATTACCTTCACGGTCTACGACACAGGCGGTGCCTCGGCCTCGGACAGCTTTGTGCTCACGGCCGTGCCCCTCAACGCCGCACCGACCCTGGATGCGATTCCCAGCATGATCCTGCCCGAGGATCCCGGCCCGCAAACCATCAACCTGACCGGAATCACCTCGGGGTCGGCCTCCGAAAACCAGTCGTTGGTGGTGTCCGCCGTGTCCAGCACGCCAGGCGTCATTCCGCATCCGACGGTCAATTACACCAGTCCGAACACCACCGGCACGCTGACCCTGCAGCCGCTGCCCAACGTGACTGGCTCCGCCACCATCATCGTGACCGTCAACGATGGACAAAGCGAAAACAACGTCGTCACCCGCACCTTCGGCGTCCTGGTCAACGCGGTGAACGACGCCCCGACCATCTCCGCTATCCCCAACCAGATCGTGGAACAGAATCTCCCCACGCCGGTCATTTCGTTCACCATCGGCGATGCGGAAACTCCGGCCACCAGCTTGATCGTTTCCGCCTCGTCGTCCGACACGACGCTCGTGCCCAACGGCAACATCCTCTTGGGCGGCAGCGGAGCCAACCGCACCGTGCAGGTGACCCCAGCGCCCCTCCAGTCCGGCACCGCCACGATCACGATTCATGTGAACGACGGAGCCCTGACGGCCTCAAGTTCATTCAACGTCAGCGTCGGCGCCGGAAACACTCCACCTGCCATCGTGGCCCCCGCTGCGCTCGCCACCGATTCTTATACACCTATTACCAACGTGGCGATCACCGTCACCGACCTTGAAACGCGCCCCAGCGACCTGGTTCTCAGCGTCATCTCCTATAACCAAACGGTGGTCCCCGGGACGAACATCGTGTTCGGCGGCTCGGGCTCTAACCGAACCATGACCATAAAGCCCGTGCCCGGCAAGAGCGGCAGCGTCACGCTCAGCCTGGGCGTGAGCGACGGACGAACCATCACCCGGAGCCTGTGCACGCTCGACGTAGCACTGGGCGTAGCTCCCAAAGGCAAACTGAATGTGCGCAAGAAAGGTGGCGGCCGCTTGGAACCGGCTTTGGCAGGCCTGGACCTGACTTTGGGCGCCAGTTACAAGGTGACGGCCATCCCGGAGGACGGCCAGATCTTCATCGGCTGGGGCGGCAGTATTACTTCCACCACCCCGTCGATCACGTTCATCATGAGCACGAACTTCTCGCTGGATTGTATCTTCACTAATAGCCCGTACCCCGGCTTGCAAGGTGCTTATAACGGATTGTTCTACGAAGCAGCCGGGGTCCGCCCGCAAGCCTCGGGTAACTTCACCCTGACTCCGACGGCCAAAGGAGCTTACACTGGCAAGCTGAAATTGGGGAATTCCACCTACTCGATGGTCGGCCAGGTCACCCTGGCCTGCCGGGCGACCAATGTGATCACGCGCAAGTCGGCTCCGCCGCTGCGCATCGAGCTCGACTTCAGCATGCGAACCAACCAGGTCGTGGGCCGCGTCACCGACGGCACTTGGGAGGCGCCACTCCTTGGAGACCGGAAAGTCTACGATGCCTTGGTTAATCCTGCGCCATTTGCCGGCCACTACACGATCATTCTGCCAGGCAGCGACGATCCTGACTTAGGACCCCAGGGCGATGGCTCGGCTTCCTTGAAGATCGACCAAAGCGGCTTGATCACTCTGGCCGGCACATTGGCCGACGGCACCAAGATCACCCAAAAGGTTCCAGCGGCGGCGGGCGGGCAATGGCCTCTCTATCTGTCGCTCTATGGCGGGACCGGTTCAGTCCTCAGCTGGTTGACCATGACGAATCGAGCCGGAGACGACGCGAACGGGCTGGTGAGCTGGGTCAAGGCCAGTTCTGCGACCAGCAAGCTCTACTCGGGCGGCTTTACCAACGAGTGCCTGGCGATTGGCTCGCTATTCACTCCGTCGCCCAAAGGCAGCCAACGCGTGCTGAACCTTTCGCAGGCCGACATCACCTTCGCGGGCGGCGATCTGGCCGCGGAGTTCACCAATCAGCTGCTCTTCGATCCCGTCGGCAAGATCAGCAACATGAGCTTCAACAAGCTCTCCATGACAATCAATCCCGCCAGTGGGCTCATCACCGGAACGGTGCTCGACCCGGGCAGCGCCAAGACGCTTAAATTCAGCGGCGCCGTCTTCCAGAAACAGAATGGCGGATCTGGATTCCTCCTGGGTCCCACCCAAAGTGCGCGCTTCGTTCTGGGCCAGTAACGGTTCTATTTTCGGGAAAAAAGGGCACACCGCGCCGACACACCATCGGCGCGGTGCTTTTTTGTCGAGGGCCGCCAAGTGACTTGCCGCTTTCGGCAAAGGCCTTGTCACACGTTCCTGCCAAAAGCTCGCAAGTTGTTGCAAAATACAAGACCACGCGCTGGCATCGCTCTAGCTAAAAGGCATCTCGAGCGATTCCTAAGATGTTTGGCGGCGTGTTGTTGAACTCAGAACGACATCGCGTCCCGAGATCGAATCAGCTGCGGATCCCCACACCGCGGCTGGCTCCAGATCTAGATCGTCGAACCACCGGGCCGTTTCCATACGCGCACGGGCCGGTTCGGATAGCCCGGAACGGCAGGCCTCAGCGCTGAACAACCCGGGCCATTCTGAAGGCAAACCGCGGCGTGGATATTTTCTCCACGGCCGCGCAGGACCAACGTTGTCTGCGACCTGTTTGCCGGTCGCGGCATTGACCCCTTGAAGGATGGATTCGAAGAATGGATGCTCGTAAACCGGATCAACCGCGACCTAATTACAATCACTTAGTCTTCGTTGGCTTAGCTGACTCTAACTCTGGCGCCGCGCGCGTTACTTCCATCCGCGCCTGGGCCCGCCGATTCTCAGGCCGAGTCTCTCGCCGAATCTGTCTCCTGGTTGGCTGTTCTCTCTCTCTGGCCGCCTATGCCCAAGACAGCGCGAAAGTATCTTTGGCCTGGGATCCCAGCCCCGGCACTAATGTCAGCGGCTATTCCGTCCGCTTCCGGGCGGCAAGTCAGAACTATGATTCCGTGCTTATGGTGGGCAACCAACTGGCGGCCACGCTGGAGAACCTCGCACCCGGCACCGATTATACGATCGTGGTCACGTCCTGGAGTTGGGGTGG
>DATLUX010000508.1:0-14459 GCA_035577805.1 Verrucomicrobiia bacterium | reverse complement strand
TCGATCTCACCCAAGGTTCGCGGTCGCGTCGGGTCCGTCTTCATCGTTTTCCTTTGGTTGGGGTGCCGCTCTCGCCACTACTCCAGCAACCGTTTGAGCCCTATTATGGGGGCAGTGTCAAGATGCGCCCATCGTCGCGCTTGCTCCAGAAGCCCCGCTCTCAGCCGGACGCGTCTTGCCTCGAAGGCTCCGAGCGCGTCCTGCTGTTCCGGCGAAAGCTGGCGGACTTGGTCTTTCGTGAGCTTGGTCATTGGCCTGGTCACTCCCAGACACGACTAGCACTAGCACTAACCTGCGTGTTCCCGCAGGAATTCTTCTCGATGAGTGGCCCACCAGATGGCCCAGAATGTCCAACAAGCGGCGCCTCCCGCTGTGAAAACGAAGCCGCAGATTAACTGCCGGGTGGTCTCGGCGTTGAAGAGAACGCCCATGGTGTAATAAGCGACGGCGCCAGCCACGAAAAAGGCCACGACCCAACCTCCATACCACGCCCAGGGTTTGCGCTTCTCAATCCCGTAGGCCCCGACGAAACAAAGAGTGGAAACTACAAGGATAAATGGCAGCCATTGCATAAGCGCATCAGCACGTTCGACTGGTCTTCGCCGTCTTGCGGCAGGGTAAACCGTTTTCGGGAAACCTCAAGGACACATTCAGGAGCAGAAGGCCGCGCCCCAGGATCGCGGCCCCACATGTGCGGGGCCGCTTCAATACGGGGATCGGAGTAAGCGTTGCTAATCCCCTCGCCCTGAAGCCGCCGGGCGCTCAAGCGGCGTGAACGCCGCGTCCCAAATTCAGCGCGATTCAGAGCGTGTCGGACACGAAAGTTTCCATGGCCGATTTCGTAACCTCACCCGTGCGCA
Source organism: Verrucomicrobiia bacterium (assembly GCA_035577805.1). Taxonomy (GTDB): domain Bacteria; phylum Verrucomicrobiota; class Verrucomicrobiia; order Limisphaerales; family JADJPG01; genus DATLUX01. The sequence continues at coordinate 13,599 of DATLUX010000508.1, read as the reverse complement.
CATCAAACTCGAGACGCAGCAACGTGCCGCTATGACCAGAGAGACTTCGATAATAAGTGAGCTCGACAGACACATGGCTGCCATCGGGCCACTGATAACATCGAGGTGCGATCGTCCGATCGTAATCACCCAGAAAACCGCATTCTGCTCCCGAGCCATCCGGATGAGAGTAAATGTTGGCCTCCGCCACCGCGATGGCCTTGTCGATAAAGACTGCCAGTTGCTTGTCGTTCAAACGTCCGTGGTAACCGGTTTCACCAGTCGCCGGAGACGTCGTGGTTTCTGCATGGTAACCTTGGTGCAGGCAACCGGACACAAGCACGACCATGAGGGGGAACAGGTAGGTGTGGCGCATACGCATGGGTAGGAACTCTAGTCAACAACAACCCAGAACATTAGAGATCCGCCATCGCTTGGTCCACAACAAACGACCTCGCATCTGCACCTTCCAATTCGGCGCCACGTGTTTAGAGTGCCGACTGCTCTAATGATGTGTCCCCTAAATAGCTAGCTAGCCTCGGTCAGTAACTACCTTCTCGAATCCGGTAAAACATGACGTCAACGCCCTGGTTCAGCGGATCGGACCACTCATGAGTGACCTCGCGCGCAGTAAACGCATGAATCGTGGTCCAGTTTCCGCTCTTCAGCTCGTAGGAACGTTCGATGATGTAATGCTTGTTCGGCCCCAGACTCGAAAGTTTCAGCTCGAAGATCCCGCGGTGCACGCGGCCCGATTCGATGCGCGCGGCCGTCGGCGTTTCCGTCGGCCAATCTCCCGAGAACACAGCCGGACCGAGCACCTGCACCGTCTTGCCCGCAGCCACAAACTCCTGGACGTTCCGCGAACTCAAGTAACGCCGAAATTGCCCGGCGTCGATCATTTCAAAAGTTGCATTAAGCGGCTGTTGGAGGAAACGAATCGGTGAGTCGGTCCGGTAATAAATCCAACTGCGCGCGCCAGCGCCGCCTTCACTCCACCACAGATAAAATTCGCCGGCGCTGATCCCCACTCGGCAGCCCACGTCCTTGAGCTGTCGTCCGGCGGGCGTGTCGACGACAACCTGATAAACCTCTTCCACGACTCCGTGCCCGTTGGTGATTGACCCGGTGATGCCGTCGTAGAGTTGGTAACGATATTGGGCGCGGCAATGGCGGATGTCCGCCTCTCGATGCGGCACCAGCGCTTCCCCGACGGATTCTTTAAGGAACTCGAGCCAAAGCACGGCCTTGTCGCTTACGATCACCAGCGGGCGCCCGTGTTCTGCTCGCAAGGTCTTGTTCGTGAGCGCGCTCGCAGCGACCGGCCACAACGACAATACCGTCATCATGAGCGCGGCGACTCCGCGCATCCTCGTGAGAGATGAACCACTCATATTGCGATCCGGCAGTTCTGCCGCTCGAATTCTTGCGGTTTCCCACGCAAAAGGCCCGAACGAATTTGTAAACGGTTCGCAAAAAAGCCAAATTAACGTCGCTCACACGGAATGTTTCACCCGCACCGTGGCGGGGAAAACCTTCGTTCCTTCGAGAGTGACATGGGGCAGACCACTGAGCGTGACTTCCCGCAAGCGCGGCAAGCGGGCCAAAAACGCCAGGCCAGCGTCGGTCAGACCTTTGCACTCGTAGAACTCAATTTCCTCCAGAGACGGCAGGCGGCCGAGAAGCTCAAGACTGCGATCGGTGATTCGCGTTAATCCCGCGTAGTAACTTTTAAGTTGGGTCAACCCGAGGAGTTGTTCTGTGGCCGCATCGGTAGTTTCCCGACAGTACATGCAGGTCAACCCTTCCAGTCCGCGGCATGCCCCGATGTGCCGAAAGCCGGCATCAGTGACGTCCATCGGCGTCAGCTGTTTCAGAGCTGGGAAACGCGGGAGAGCCGCGAGGGATTGGTCGTCCACATTTTTGCAGCTCACCGACAGGCTGCGCAAGGATGGCATTCTTGAAAGCGCGAGGAAGCCGCGCCCGGTGAGGTTGGCGCAGTCGCGGCCCCAAATGCGTTCGAGGGTTCGGGAACGGCTGAGAGCTTCGAAACCGTCGTCACTGGCGACTGTGCCCTGAGCCATCAGCCGGCGCAATCGGGGAATGGCAGCGATGTGGCGCATCGCTTCGTCATTGCAAAGTTTTCCTTCGCATCCGAGGAAGCTCAGATTGGCCAGATCTGCCAGGACCCTGAGTCCCTGTGCAGTCAACGCCGAGACATGCCAAAAGAAGCTCAATTCGAATAATCCATTCAAACCGGTAATACCGGCTAGCCCGGCGTCAGTGAAAGGGCCGTCGAGCAGCAATTGGTTCGGCCCGGACTCCGATGACGCCGAGGAATCATTGGGCCGATCGTCCGACCACGCTTTAAAGGCGGGGAATTGGTGCAGGAGTGGAAGGCCGGCATCGGTCACCGATCGACCGGTTTTGAGCCGGCGCAGATGGCGCTTGCCGGTCAGGGCCTGGATCGCGCCGTCACCCGTCAGGGTGCCAAGCAAATCGACGCATTCAATTTGTTCGCAGAAACGCAAGTTGGCCACGCCGACATCCGTAATGCCCGGCTGCCAGCAAATCTGGAAGGTCCGGAGTTCGGGAAGATGGCGCAGAACCTCCAGGCCACGATCGGTAATTGGGCTGCCCGGATAATTGCTCAAGTCCAAGTGGCGCAGTTGTGGCATCCGCGCCAGATGCAATAAACCGTCGTCGGTCAGTTGCTGCGAACTGCCGAGCTCAAGCCGCGTGACGTGATCCAGTTGGGAGACACGTTCCAAGGCGGCGTCCGTCATCTGACCCCCGGCCCCCAGCGCGGTGATGCCTTGCTCCTTCATCACAGCGATGAGTTGATCCCATTCGCGGCTGGACAAGTTTCGGCGCGGTTCGATGCATTTCCCATCCAAGGCGTAGGGATCACCCGGCGGCGGGTTTCCGCCGGCGTCCAGGAAGGCCTGCCAATTGCCAAACCCGGCGTAGCGAGCGATCAGTTCACGGGCATCGTCCAGCGACAAGGATCCCGGGCGCCCCTTGGCTTGGCGCACTTTGTAGACAGAATGCCAGACCTCGGCGCGGACGTCGTCCCAGGTGTAGGAACGTTGATAGTGCTCGTTTAATCGTTGGATGGCGCCGGCGTCCCCCGAGTCGTACGCTACTACGAAATCAATCGCTAGCCCCTCGTGGTAAGGCGCAGAACCTCGGTCCAGGCTGGGACGAGACGGCAGTGACTTGGTTGGCATGACGAACTTTCTTTCCTTCCGCCTGGCGTCCGCAGCATCAGGCAGAAAGTAAGTTCGTGAACTTACCGTTTATTTGAGGTGGACTTCTGTCCTTTCCGCGGACCGGACGCGCCCTTTTGCGCGGGCGGCAGAATGCAGGGTCAAATGGCCCAAAGCAAACTTAAAGACGGGACAAACGATCGAGCACATTGCGCGTGATTTGCTCAACCGCCGGATCTTTCCCGCGCAAACCGTGGGCCCAATCGGTCGCGCCACAGGTGAACACGGTCCCGTTACGGGTATACACCCCCAGCACCGACGCCCCCAGCCGCTTTTGATCAAATTTCTCATACCAGAATGCGTCGTCCGGATGCCAGCGGGCCGGACACGATCCCAGGATGACGAAATCCTTCGGCGTCCCATCGCGGCCAGTGGGAATGGGCAGCCCATCCTGGACCGCAAACTCGCATCCATCGCATTCGTAACCGACAATCGTGTCCTTGCCGCCAAATTCATCTCCGCGTTTCAACCCTGTTTTCTCAAACACCCAATGGTCCGGACGATGAACCGTATAGCTGGCTTTGCCGTCCATGAACTGGCCGTGGCTGCGATGATAACCGCCGAAAAGGAACCCCACACCCGTAAGCTGATTTTCCGGGCGCCCCACCAAATGATGGCTCCACAAAGTGGTCAAGAGTTTGTGGTCCCCAGTGCGATAGATGGGGTCGAGGTGATAGTTCTGCTTCCACGCAACCAGGGCCGCGCCGTTTTCCTCGCTCCGCACCTGCCAGCAGCAGGTGTTGCCACTGAAGAAGGCCACATTGCCGCCTCCGCCAATGAAAGCTTCCAGATGATCCCGCATCGGCGCTGACCAATACTCATCGTGGCCCACGCTCAGGATCAGTCGATACGGCGCCAACAGCTCCGGATGAAATTCGAGATCGGAATTGGCACAAAAATCCAGCACGTAACCGTTGCCCTCCGCCCAGGCTACAAACGGCTGTTCCCAAATCGAAAACTGGCTGGTCGGCGGACGCAGGAACGAGACGCGATTACCCTGGTTGCCCCCGCGCGCATGGAATCCATAAAGACTGAACCCGCCCCAATTGTTGTAGGCGTTGTAAGTATTGCAGGACAGTTCGAGCAAGATCCGCGCGCGTTGCCCGGGTTGCGGCGGACGCAACACGAAAAAACATTCTCCTTCCGCCGTCCGGCGATTGCGCTGCACAAACTTTGCACCGTTGTCGGACACGCGCAGGAGCACCTGATAATAGCCACTGCGCCATTCGGGCGGCACCTTGACTTGGAATGAGCTCGGCCAGGCACAACCGTGCGAGCACGCATTCTCGGGGATGGCGTAACTCGCGCCGCGGAGCCCGTTCGTCGTCAACACCACATCCCGTTTTGCTCCAAGCCGCGCAATCTCCAAGGCGTAGCTGGCTGCGCTGGTGGAAATATGGAAAGTCACGTCGTCACCCGCCTGGTAGCTGACTTGCCCGGCGTAACCTTCGATGAACAACGACGGCGAACCCAGATCATCGGCAGCCCACAACCCAACCGTTGAGAGCAACCAGAGACAGGTCGAAGCAAAGCCAAGGCGGAGGCAGGGGCGGAACATGGGCTTAGTCTGGGCGGTTCTCCAGAAAAGAGCGACACGGATTTTGTTTACGATCAACCTGGAAGCATGGCCGCCCCATTGCTCGGTTCTCTGCACGAGAACCGGACTGCCGACAACGGTGAGAGCGACATCAGGCATCTCGACTTGAGGCAAGATTGGTGCAAAACTTGGCAAGATGTGGCAGGCGAATGCCGGCGCGAGCGTCAAGTTATTGCTGGAAACAAAGCGCGCACGCGCGCCGAGTTGAGCAACGAATAGCCAGGCCCGGATCTATATGAGTACTGTCGCGAATTCTCCCCAAACCCACCTGGGCGCGCCCAGGACGGAAAAGGCCATCGTGGATATCATCCGTGATCACCCGTTTTTGCGCGGCCTGCGTCCGGAATATCAACGCCTCCTGGCGGACTGCGCCACGCGAATGCGCTACGACAAGGACGAACTCATCTTTCGCGATGGCGATCCCGCCAACCGTTTCTACTTGATTGAACAAGGCCACGTTTCTCTGGAGACGCCGGCGCATCCCCAGAGCCACCCGCCTCAATCGGTGGCGATGATTGGCCCTGGTGATGTGCTGGGGTGGTCCTGGCTGTTTCCGCCCTATTGCTGGCAATTCGACGCCCGAACCCTGGAGCCCACCGAAGCGATCTTCTTCTATGGATCGCGCCTGCGGGAATACTGCGAACAAGATCACGATTTCGGCTTCGAGATGATGAAACGCATGACTCAAGTCATCATCCAGCGCTTGCAGGCAGCCCGGCGCGAACTCCTCGCGAATCGGACCCCGTCGCCAGCCGCGCAGGCGCCCGGCCAGAAGCCGTAAACGACCGGCCGACTGGCTTGCGCGGCGTTTACGCCGCTTCAGCGTCCGTCGGCTCGAGGACCAAGGAACCACCCAACAGCCCGCCCCGAGCCCTGTCGAGGGAGCCCGCCCCGAGCCCGTCGAGGGGCTTCCTCCGATCCCCATCTCGAAGCGGCCTAAAAGGCCACGATCCTACGCTCATCGGAACGCGGCGTTCACGCCGCTTCAGGGTCCTCCGGCACGGGGGCCATGGACTGTTCAACGCTTCCTCCGATCCCCATCTTCAAGCGGCCTAAAGGCCGCGATCCCGGGGCAGTATCCGAATGCGCCCAAGGGGACGTCAGCGCTGCAATCGCCCTTTACAACCCGTTTGGCCGTGTGTAAGTCTCGCCGCGCTATGATGAAGAAATTGCTGGGGCTAGCCGTTTTGCCCATTTTCCTGGTGGCTTGTTCCACCACCCTGACCAACCTCACGGCCACCAGCCAAGCGCGCAACCCGAAGGGTCTATACTTGATCGAATACGAATGGAACACGACCGAACAAGCCATTCGTCCCGACTCGGTCCAGCCGTTCGTGGTCACAGGTTTCGACAGCTATGAGATGCGCCAGACCCCCAAAATGACCAATCGCTGGGAGGTGTTGGTGCCGGTGCCGCAGGACAAGAACGTCGTCGTTTACCGTTTCAAGGTCGATTACGAATACAACAAATTCGGCGGGGTCGGCAAAGCCAGCAAGAGTTCGCCCGAATACAAGCTTTACATCAGGTAACCGCCGCGCGGCCCTCCAAAGCGGCTTCGTATAGCTCCAGGAAGTCCGTCACGCTGACAGTGCGAGGATTGAATGCCGCCGTCCATTGGCGCGCCGCTTCGGAGGCCAAAGCCGGCAAAGCCGAGCGGGTCACGCCGCACTCGGCGAGCGATCGCGGAAACCCAGCCAAATCCAGGAGCTGCTCCAACCTGGTCACCAGCGCCTCGACCGCCGTTTCCAAACCATCGCTCACGCAGGCAATTTCCGGAGCAGACGCCAATTCGGCATAAGCCTGGAGGGCAGTGGGGTCGCTGGCGTTGAAACGCACCACCCACGGCAGCATCATGCCTACGGCCTGGCCATGGACCACATCGAAGTGAGCCGTCAGTGGGTTGGCCGCGGAGTGCGCCGCGCCAAGCATGCTGTTCTCGATGGCCGTGCCGGCAAAAGCGGCGCCCAGGAGCATTCTGCCGCGAGCTTCCAGATCATGGGGATGACTCAGCACACGCTCGAAGCCGCCTACCGCCAGCTTGAACGCTTCGTGCGAATACATCAGCGAAAGCGCATTCCGCTTTCGCGTCACCGCCGTTTCCACCGCGTGGGCGATGGCATCGATCCCGGTGCAAGCTGTGACCCGCGGCGGCTGGGAAACGGTCAGCTCGGGATCAAGCATGGCGACTCGCGGGGCGGCCTTGGGGTCCAGACAAGCCATTTTCTGATGAGAATGTTCCTCGGCGATCAAAGCCGCCGATTGACATTCACTGCCGGTGCCGGCGGTGGTGGGGATGGCGATGAGCGGCAACAGCGGGCGCATCGCTTTCCCGACACCGGAGTAATCCTTCATCTGACCGCCATTGGTGTAGATGAAATTGCAGCCTTTGGCCGTGTCCATGGAACTGCCGCCTCCCAAACCTACGAAGAGGTCAATCCCCGCGCTGCGGGCCATCTCCAGACATTGATTGATGTCACGGGTGGTGGGGTTTTCGCGGACTCGATCGTAAATCACCACACCGACTCCAGCAGCTTGCAAGGCATGTTCGACGCGCTGCACATGGCCGGCCGCGACGATGCCCGGATCCGTGACAATCAGGACCCGGCGGGCCCCAAGTTCGCACGCAAATTGGCCGACACGACTGGAACAACCCGGGCCGAACACCAACCGCGTGCGCGGCTGGTACTCAAACGGCGATGCGGTAGACGGCAACGTTTTGGCGCTCATCATTAACCTGGACTCCGGCTGGGAGTTTCATTCCAGACCGCTCCCAACCCCGACTGGTTTCAAAACGCAGCCCTCAAGCCCAAAAAAAACTGGGAATAAAATTAGAATCCAAATGCGATGGAGCGCCGTTTCCAAAGGAACTCGAACATGTTCCCTTCATGAGGCTGATCCCAGGACACGCTCATGGTCGAGAGCGGACCCAGATTCAACCGTTCGATGTGCGGGAAGGCCAGCAGCTGCCCAGTGAACTCCCGATCGCGCGTGATCGCTGTGACGGCCAGCGAATATCCCATCTGCTTGAGCATCTCCCCCTGCCCGATCTCCACCACGCTGGCGTAAGGGAACAAGAACTCCCGGTTGGCCAACGGATGCGCGAACGAATCACAAAGCACAATGGTCGGCCTCAGATACACCCCGCCTTCAAAGTTCACTCGGCGCGGCCCTCCACGATAGCGGGCCGTGACGTCCAGCGCACCGGCCGTTTTTAATCCTTCATCGATCTGGGCGTCGATGAATTCGGCCATTTTCACGTTGGCAAATCCCGCCAAACGCGCCTCGGGATCTTCGGCACGCGTGGGTAAAATCGGGCCCAGCCGTCGGGCGAGGGCATCCGCGATCTCCGCCCCGTACTTGGGGACCAGCACGGACGAAGCATTAATGCAACTGCGCCCGCCATTATCGGAAATGGAGGCAACCATCACGTCGATGTAATCGCGCCATTGTTCGATACAGTCCTCGCCGATTAAGATTTTGCTCCAGCCCGGCCCATGAACCTGAATGGCCGGATTGCGCGCATACTGTTGGGTCGTATTTTTGTCTCCGAAAATAAGCGCCCGTCCGCACAAGCGCAGGATTTCCCCCGCGCCTTCGTGGTCGGTGGGGTAAAACCCGAAGGCTTCGGCCGGGCCACCGGCCGCCATAAATGCCTGGATCAGGCGGTACGGCGTCCAGGGCTCCTCGCGCCCAGGCTTGATCACGACGGGTGTCTTCAGAGCAATGGCCGGCAGCCAGAGTGAATTCACCGCCGGCGAATTGCTGGGCATGACCAATCCCAGCGCCTGGGTGGTGGGGAAAAAGCTCAGCGCAGTGTCGAACTGGCGCCCCGAACCTGCGTCCAGAATGCCAAGGTCCAGCCCGCGGGTGAGGCCGTTGAGCACATGGTCCATATGCACCAGCGCGTGGTGGATCTTGGCCATGTTGCGCCGGACCATCACGTGGGGCAGGCCGGACGTAACTCCGAGCGTTTCGATGTACTGCTGCGGCGACTGGGTATGACCGCGGTCGCCGAGCGGCAGAGTGCCGTGCAGGAATTGTTCGCCGGCTCGCGCGCAAATTTCCAGCAACTGCGCGCTGCTGAACCGCCGCAGGGCATCCCGCGATTGGGCGATGTTTTGCAGATCGCGCTGGATCATGCCGGCGTTGACGCTGCTCACGACGGCTTTGGGTTCGCCGGTGCGATGATCGGCTACGGTAAGCTGATCGAGGCTGGCGTAGGGCCGGCCCCGACGCAAGGCCGGCAGGTGCGGAACGTTCATACGACAAACAAGGACAAACGTGATCGGACGACGAACGGTGGGGCGCTAGCTGGAGCGCATGGCGGTAATGGCGGTCACATCGGAGAGGTTAATACACGCCTTCGACAATGTTTTTCTCCATGGCCCCAAACGGGCGGACCTCCGCCACGCCGTCCCACGCATACGGCGCGCGCGGTTCGCGCCGAATCGCTTCGTCCCGCTCCAGAAAGCGAGGCATAAAGAATTCCCGGGTCAACGTGGTCAGTTCCACGCGCCCCCATTCGCCGTAGCCCTTGGTCATGGCGGTGTCGACCGGATCCACCACCCGCAGGATCGCCCGCGGTTGCGGCGCGTAGTAGGTAATCGAAAACTTGTCTTCGGGCTGCAAGGGCACGCTCGCCGCCAGTCCCATCAAGGTGTTGCCGTAGGTGGGATAAAACCCGATCCGCCCTTCCAGCACTTCCTCCACAATGAAACGGACATATTGCGGCGCCATGGTCGTGCCGCCGCAGAACACCCCGCGAATGCCCGCATCCCAAAGGTTTACTTTTTCGGCCAGCGCCTCGAGGAGTTTGGGGGTCGTAAAGAGGCCGGAGACGCGGCGATGCTTGAGAATGGTGGCGGCCTGATCCACCACATGATCCATGTAAGCCCGAGCTTGTTCGACCTGTTTGCTGCTAATCACCTTTTTCACCCAACGCGGATCCAGATCGATGAAATAACACGAACTGCCCCGCACATTGGCCAGATGTTCGATGGCCAGCCGCAAACGACGCGGGCCCGTCGGACCCATCATCAACCAAAAATGGTTGCGCGGAAAATGGGTGTCCGAAATTTTGTCGGAAAACTCCGAGTAATCCACCTTGTAATCATCCCAGCCGATCCGTTGCTTGGGCATGCCGGTGGTGCCGCCCGTTTCAAAGATGTTAAATGGGCGCCCCTTGAATTTCGTCGGCACCCAGACTTCCGGCTGCAAATCCCGCAACCATTCATCCTGGAAATGCGGGAACTTGCGCAGGTCCGCGCAGCTCTTCACTTCCTGGCGCGGATCAAAGTTCTTTTTCGCCCAGTCCAGCCAGAATGGGCAACCGGTCTCGGGACTGAAATGCCATTGGATGATTTCACGCAGATGTGTTTCGAGTTGGTTCTGCGCAGCCTTGATGGCTGCGGCGTCAACAGTATTCATGAGATGAGTGACTGGGTTTGGTTCAGCGCCGCGCAGTGCCCTTCACTTCGCGTCAATCCGGGGCACTTCGTCCTTGGCGGTCTTGTTCGGGTCCTGGAAGGCGTAAAGATAACTCTGATTCAGCACATACATCACGCCGTTCGCGACGATCGGCGTGCCATAGACAGGATAACCCAGATTGACCTCCGAGATCACCTTCTTCTCCCGGCTTGAGGCCAGCACCGCAAAGTCGCCGTCTTCATCGCCCACATAAACCTTGCCGTCGCCGACCAGCGTGCTGCCCCACATGTGCGCTTTCATGTCGTGGATCCAGACCAGTTTGCCCGTATCCGCTTCGAGACAATACACGAACCCGGAAAAATCGCCGATAAACAAGAGCCCGTTGTTCGGATCGATGCTCACCGTGCTGATGCTGCGTTTGATGCCTTTGTAGTCCCAGACCAATTTGGTCTTGGTCACGTCACCCGTGCCGGTCGGGTCAATGCAAAGCAAGCGGCCGACGCCTTCGCCGTGTTCCGGGTCCTGCCCGATGGCGACATAGACGCGGCCCTTGTAAAAAACGGGCGTGGAGTTGATTTCGCTGGGGCCGTCGGCGGCGGGGTACTTGATCGGTTTACCATCCTTAATCCGGTATTCGGGAGGGATACAATCGAACCACCAGATCTTTTTGAGCAGATCCGTGTCGCCTTCCTTGACCGGCTGAGGAGCGAAAGCATACAGGACCCCATCGCCGCCGCCGAACAACACCTGCGGTTTGCCCTGGACCTGCCCGATCGACGGCGAAGACCATTGTCCATGCAGGATGCGCGGACCGATGTGGGCATCGTCTTCGCCCACCAATTTGCCGTCGTTCTTATTCAACGCAATTAAACTGGGGGAATTGGGGGAAGGCACATTGACGTGCGTCCAATCCTGTCCGTTGGAAGTGCACACGTAAAGGATGTCGCCCAGCCGGATGATATTGCAATTGGAGGCGTTGTGAGGGAACACACCCAACTCATCCATCATGTCATAGCGCCAGATGATATCGGCGTCTTTCGGACCGGGAGGCACCGGCGGCTTGCCGGTATCGAGCACCACATACTTGTCTTCGTCCTTGTATGGGCCGTCATTGCCGTCGGCCATCCCGTTGATATCCAGACAAAGAACTTCGCAACGGCTGGTGACGAGGTAGATGTATTTGCCATCGCACAACGGGGAGGAAAAGAGGCCCAAGTTTTCCCAGTCATTGACCTTGCCGGACTTGAGTTTGGGCACGACCAATTGCCAAAGGAACTCACCGGTTTTTTCATCCAGACACATGAGGATGCTGCGGTCGCCGGTGTGGCGCGGGTCGCGGGGAGTTTCATTGTTGGTTCCCACGAAGACCTTGCCTTTGTAGACGGTGGGGTTGCCGTAGCTTTGGGAGCCGAGCTTGACGGCCCACTTGACGTTCTTGGTGGTCTGGAGGTCGATCTCCTCGCTGCCGGCCTTCGGTTTCCCCGGATCAAACGAATCAGGCAGGCCGCGGGCCTGGGCGTACATGTTGCGGCCAGGATCATTGCCGCCCCAGCCCGGCCAGTCGACGGCGGTGGTGCTGGAAACAAGCCCGCTGGCAACCAGCGCGGCGGTAACAAGAGGGAGTGGTTTCATGGCAAAAAAGCAGCTTAATTGGCCGTGACAATGATGTTGTCGTGGTAGGTACGTTGATCCTGCGGCGCGAAGGAGAACAGGCCCGGGCAACCCTGCGGATGCGCATGTTTGTGAGGCACCTCGATGTTCCACCCTTCCGGTTCGGGGTCATCCCGCTTCCAGGCCTTGCCACGCACGATGCCCGAGCCGTCGGCCGCCACTTCCACCCGCGCCTTCAAACGGTACCAAACATTCGGACTCCACTTGAACGGCACGGATGCCTTCAGGCGTTCCTGGTTCGAGTTGATTTCAATTTCCTGACTGTTGCCCTTGAGCACAAGAATGTAGCGCTGATCGACCACGCCCACCTCGGACATCTTGCGCCGATTGCCTTCGCTCAACACATCCGCCTGGATCGTGTAGTTGTTCATGTCCGGATGGCCAATGAAGATGGTGCCACGCTGAAACAGTTTGTTGTCAATCGTTTTGCAAAGCGCCTTGGTCCCATCTTTTTCGCGCACTTCGAAACGGAACCGCGCGCTGTTCCACGGCAGCGGCGGGTAAGCAAAAGCGGTGGGAGGTTCAACCGTATTGGTGGTCGTGTTGTTCAAAGCGAATGATTCGAAATCCTGTTTCAACGGCAAGGTGGACATGATGCGCACTTTGACGTAGCCCTTCAAGTCACCGAGGGTCGCCTGGAACTGGCCGGCGCTCGGCACCGGATCCAGATCGGCTACCAGCACGCCATCGGAGTTGAACGTTCCCTTGGCCGCTGCACGGACCAGCGCGCCCGGCGGCACGTAACCCTCCCAACGCACCGCCTTGGGATCCAGCTGCTCTTCCACGGTAAATCCGTGAGCGTCCAGGGCGCGGATGCGGAAGGATTGTTTGGCGCCGGGTTTGAGCACGACTTCGTAAGGGATAATCTGCAACGCCTTCTTCGCCCCCGCTTGCGGCCAGGGTTTGCCGGCCGGCGCCGCAGCCAAACCGGGATTCTTCCCGGCTTTGCCAAAACAATAGAGCTTCTTGTCGGTCTGCATGTAAACCTTGCCGTTAAACGCGACCGGTGAACCGTAACATTTCCCCTGCAGCGTGGTTTGGCTCAGTATTTCGCAACTGGACGAACCAGGTTTAATGACGAATAGATCGCCGGTGGCGCCGGCCTCGGCGCCCGCCGCCTTCTCCGCGCCCAGCGCGGAGCTGTACATCGCCACGTAAAGCTTGCCATCACCATAAAACGGTGTGCTCTGCCGTTGTTCAATGCCGAGTTTATGTTTCCAAAGCACCTTCCCGGAATTGGCGTCGACCGCACAAAGATCACCTGTGCCGTTCACTTCATAGATCGTGTCTCCCACCAGCACCGGCGAACTGGCTAAGGAACCCACCTCGTTGCGCCAGGCTTCCAATTGTTTGGGTACAAAAATGTGCGGCACCAACGGATTGGTCTTGGTGATGCTCGCCGGAATCTTCATCGCCGCCATCCGCCCAATCTCCGAGGAATCCAGGTTTTCCGATTCATGGATGACGATCAGTTTGTCCTGATAGCGAATGACGGCGGCATTGATGCCGCCTTTGGCGCCGGCCTTGGCGGCCAGCACCCGCCAAAGCGGTTCGCCCGTGCGGGCGTTGATGGCCAGCAGCGAACAATCACCCCCGGCCGAGTAAAGCACCCGTTGCCCGTTCCAGAAATCAAGCCAGGGATAGGAGAAGGTGTTG
>DATLUX010000507.1:0-12783 GCA_035577805.1 Verrucomicrobiia bacterium | reverse complement strand
ATGGCTACGCCGATTACCACGATGTCCAGATCTTGGCCCGCTACGGCACCGGCTTGCCGATCGTCACCGTGGACCCGCAGTCCTTGGTGGCAGCCGCGCCAACGGCCGCTCAATTCAGCGTCGAGGTCAGCAGTCCAACGCCAGTCACCTATCAATGGAGGCGCAACGGAGTAAACCTCGTTGACAATGGGAGCGTGACTGGCGTCACCACTTCCACTCTCTTGCTCCAGCCCACGACGCGCGCTCAGGCCGGCGTCTACTCGGTCCTGGTCGCCAACGAGCACGGCCAATCTCTGAGCCGCTCCGCTCGCCTGCGAGTCATCGCCCCCACGGTCCTGCATCCGCCGGCCCGGCTCACCGACGGTACGGTGCGGCTGCAGTTCGCCGACGCAGGCGGCACGCCGTTCACTGATCCTGCTGCGGCGAACTATTTCGTCGTGCTGGCTTCCACTAACCTGGTCGATTGGGTCTCCCTCGATCGCGGAGTCACCGTCACCAACGGCGTGCTTGAAGTAGTCGACCCGGAGTCTGCTTTTCTCCCCTATCGCTTCTACCAGACAGTCGAATACTAGGAACGGTTCGGGGTTCAGGGTTCAGGGTTCAGGGTTCCCGGTTCCCGGTTGAAGGTTCAGGGTTCGGGGTTTCCGGTTCGGGGTTGGGGGCTTGCTTTGCCGCGCGTTCAGCGGCGATCTGACGATGGCGCGCGAGTGCGATAGAAAGCCGTTCCCGGTGGTGGCTTGGGATCGATGATTTCGATCATGCCACTCGCACCGGCGCGGCGCCTTGCGATCGCTCGCCATGGACCTGAAGCCGTAGGAGCGCGCGTCCCGGTTCCCAGTTCACGGTTCACGGTTCCCGGTTGGTGGTCACGGCTCATACGTCGTTTTCGGCCGTGAAAAAAACCTCCACTTGAGGAGGGAGAGCCTAATCACCTCGAACCCCGAACCCTGAACCCTGAACCGGGAACCGCTTAATATTCCCGATCCTTTTTGATCCCGGGCATTGGCACGGGATACTTGCCGTGTTCATCGGCCTGGACGGGCGCAGGACTGTCGGCGGAGAGTTTATCCAGATCGGGCGCGAATTCATGTGCGCAGTTGAGCATTTCCTCGAAAGTAATTTCCTGGCCCGTGTGGGCGGCCATCCGGCCCATGGAGCTTGTTAAACTTGCTTCCACGCCGCGTTTGACTTCGTTGTAGGGTTTATCCTCGCGGATGGCCTCCAGCAGATCCTGCCACTCCAGTTGATAAGGATCCGCCTCCGGCTGCGGCGCGCGCCAGAGCATGGCTTCGCTTTTCACTTGCTGGCCTTTGAAGGTGCGGCAATGCCCCGGGTGATGGCCGCTGGTCGAAACGATCGCCACTCCTTTGCTGCCATGCACGTAACTGTCCATTTGATCGTGGCACCCGTTCATCGTCCGGCCGAAGAAGAAAAGTTTGGCGCCATCGGCGTAGGTGTATTCCACGGAGTAATTGTCGAAATTCTGATCGATAAAATCGCCGCGATACTGGCGTCCGCCGCTGGCCTGCGCCTTGACCGGCCAGGAGCCTTTCATCCAGGAAGTCTCATCGATCTGATGGATATAAAAGTCGTTGTAACACCCGCCGCTGGCCCACAGGAAACTATGAAAACGCCGGATCTGGAATTGCAGTTCGGTCATTTTGGCCCAGATCGGGTCGGAATTCTTGGGGCCGGTGAAAGCCGAAGCCACCGGGCCATGCATGCGATAGGCTCGCATGGTGATGATGTCGCCGATTTCGCCATCCTGAATTCGTTTCAACATCTCCTGGCGGGCCCGGCAATGGCGGACCATTAAGCCCACCCCCACTTTGAGACCTCGTTGCATGGATTGTTCGGCCAACTGCAACATGCGGCGGCTGGCCGGGCCATCGGTCGTCACGGGCTTTTCCATGAACACATTCACTCCCTTCTGGATGGCATAGGCGAAATGGACCCAACGAAACGCCGGCGGCGTGGCGAAGATGGCCACGTCGCCCGGCTTCAAGGTATCGATGGCATGTTTATAGCCGTCGAATCCGATAAACTTCTTGTCATTGGGCACATCCACTAAGTCCCCGAATTTCTCCTTTAAACCGGAGTAACTGCCGTTGAGTTTGTCTTCGAAAACGTCGGCCATGGCGCTCAGAGTGATCGGCCCGCCCTTGGTGGACAAGGCATTGGCCGCCGCGCCGCTGCCGCGCCCGCCGCAGCCTACCAACGCCACTTGAATGGTATTGTTGGAAGCTGCGTGCACGTGGGGGAGCGTCACCCCAGCCAGGGCCGACGCCGCCGCCAGACGTCCGGATTTCCTAATAAAAGCACGACGAGAGGTAAACTTGGGATCGGCATGGTTCATGCCGGCAGTCTCCCGATCCCCGCCAGCCAGTGTCAATTCCAGAACGTTTCTGTGGCTACTTGGCCTTTTTTCAGTATATTCGCGCCTATGAACTGGGCTTGTGCGGAGCGCGGAGTGCGGAGTGCGGAGTGGTCTCATCCAACCTGGATGTTCGAAGCAGCTTCAGCGGGGCCAGGCGGGGCGATCTTCTCCAGTGGGTATGTGGTTAGCGCCGCTCGCCGACGACTCTTAATTTTAATCCTGCCCTTAATCTTCATCTGCCTACCCGGTTTCGCGGCCGACTCGTTGACCTGGCGCGCGAACAAGGATTCCGTCGATGCCGATATTGCCTCCTGGACCTTGCTGCGCACACTCGAGACCATTGCCGAAGCCACCGGCTGGCAGGTTTATGTCGAGCCCGGGACACAACGCATCGTCTCAACCAAATTCAAGGACCGCAGCAAGGATCGTGCGCTGGATTTTCTGCTCGGCGATCTGGGCCGCGCGCTCTTGCCCGGCACCAACGGCGGCCCGCCGCGCTTGCTGGTCTTTCGCGATAATCAGAAAAATGCCACCCGTTTGATCCGCGCACCACGCAAAGGACCCAAACCCATCCCCAACGAATTGATCATCCGGGCCAAGTCAGGAAAGAATCTGGATGACCTCGCCAAAAAGCTCGGCGCGAAGATCGTCGCCCGCAACAAGGATCTGAATTCCGCCCGCCTCCAGTTCCAGGACGAAGACACCACGCAAAAGGCCCGCGAATCGCTGCTCAACAACGACGATGTCGCTTCGGTGGATCCCAACTTCCCGATCGTCGACCAACCGGTCCCGGAAAACGGCCCCAGCCCCGCCCTGCCCGACCTCAAGCTGGCCCCGCTCAAGGACGGCGAAGGGATCGTCATCGGACTCATCGACACAACGGTCCAGCGCCAGGGCAACGGCAAGGATGGCTTCATCCTGCCCAGCGTTAACGTGGCCGGCGAGAATTCTCCCGACCCCGACCGCCCTACCCACGGCACTTTGATGGAGGGCGCACTCGCCAATGGGATCGGTTTGTTCGCCAACTGCGAGGGCGGCACGCGCGTCCGCGTCCTGCCGGTTGATGTTTACGGTCCCAATGCCACCACCACGACTTACGAAGTCGCCACCGGCATTCACACCGCCTTACAACAGGGCGCCAGTATCATTAACTTGAGCCTCGGCAGCGAAGGAGACACCCCTTACCTGCATGACATTATCAAACAAGGCGCCGCTGCGGGCCGCGTCTTCATCGCTTCCGCCGGCAATACGCCCGTGACCACGCCTACCTATCCTGCTGCGTATCCCGAAGTACTGGCCGTGACGGCCGGTGATTCCAAGGGCAACCTGGCCAGTTACGCCAATCGCGGTGCGTTCGTAGACGTGATGGCTCCCGGCAACGCCTTTGCGAATTTCAATGGGCAAACCTGGCGCGTCTCCGGCACTTCGCCGGCGGCTGCTTACATCTCGGGCGCCATCGCCGGTCAGAGCGATTGCAGCGGCCTTTCCCTTCAGCAGGCGATGAGCGCGATCCGCGCCTCCATGCCCGCGCCGTCTTTGGCTCCTTGAGTACGATCCAAGGCGACGACGCGCGCCCAATCCGGCTCCTACTCGGTCGTGGTCGCCAACGCGCAGGGGCAGGCTCTAAGCCGCTCTAAGCCGGCCTGCCCTTCTGAGGTGGTCGAACCCACTGTCCTGCATGAAACGGGCGCCTGATTCACTCTGAACCTTGGCTGCGATCAATCAGTTTCCCCATGGCTCAACCAGGTTTAGAAGCCAAGACTCGAAGGAAAGCATCGCGGATGGTCGAATTTCGCGCAGCATCCCAGGCCACGAACAAGTCTGCTTGGACGTTGTCAACCAAAGGACGAAACAACACCCCGGGGTGCGGTAAAGCGCGCAAGGGCTCCGGCAACAGAGCCACCCCGCATTGCCCCGCCACCAAGCTCAGAATCGTATGCCCGCGCTCCGCGGCTTGCAGAACCCGTGGCCGAAACCCTGCCTCCGCGCAAGCCTTCACGATATATCGCGAAGCCCCTGGATAATGCTGATCGGAGATGGTGAAGAAAAAATCCTCCGCCAACATGGACAAAGGCACGCGACGCCGGCGCGCGGCCCGATGACTTTGCGGCAGCGCCACGATGAACCCCGATTCACCCACCTTGCGCTTGCTTAACCCCGCGGCGTCCGCTTCCTGAGCGAACCCGACGAATCCGAGATCCAGACGTCCCTGTGCGATCGCCTGTGCCTGCTGCGTGGCAGTGAAATCGAACAGGTGCACGGCAACTTCCGGATAGACCTGGCGAAAACGGGACACCACCTGGGGAACCACCGAATGAAACAAGCCCCACACATACCCCAGGTTCAATTGGCCCGCTTTGCCTTGCCCCCGCTGCTGCGCCACTTGGATGGCCTGCACGCTCTGCTCCAACACCGCGCGCGCCTCCACCAGAAACGCCTCCCCCGCCGGCGTCATCTGCACCCCGCGCCGCGTGCGCTCCAGCAGCCGCACCCCGACTTCTTCTTCCAGTTGCCGGATCTGCCGGCTCAACGCCGGTTGCGCGACCCGCAAACGTTGGCCGGCCTTGGTGAAGTTGAGCGCCTGCGCCACTTCCACAAAGTACCGCAAGTGCCGAAGTTCCATGCCGGGACCATACCGGGAAGATCTCACTGAGCGAACAAAGAAGTATTGGGCACCCTGACACTCGGCCTGAGACACTGGCATGGTTGCGGGCCACCAGCCCCGATCGGCCATGATGATGAACAATCTGAACGACCTTACTTTCTCCGAACGCGCCGCGCGCATGTCCCGGTCTGCCGTGCGCGAGTTTGTCAAACTGACGACGCGTCCAGGCTTAATCTCATTCGCCGGCGGACTGCCTGCGCCCGAGTTGTTCCCCGTCCAGGAGATGGAGAACGCCGCCACTCGCGTCTTTTCCCGGATTGGGGCCGGCTCCTTGCAATATGGAGAAACGGAAGGTTTACCGGAACTGCGTGATTGGTTGGCGCGAGCCTTTTCCACCGCTTCCTTCGAAGTCCGGCGCGAACATGTTCTCATCACGAACGGCGCCCAACAGGCCCTCCATCTGCTCGGTCTGGTTCTGCTCGACGAGCAAGATACAGTCCTGGCCGAGAACCCGACCTACCTGGCCCTCTTGTCGGCCTGGCGCACACTGGGCGCTCAATTCCGCGCCGTACCCTGCGATGCCCAGGGGATCTGCGTTGAGCAACTGGAGTCTTCCCGCGCGCGACACGACTGCCACCCGAAACTGCTCTATGTCCAGCCCAACTTCCAAAACCCGCAGGGCACCACCTTGCCGGCTCACCGGCGTCCGCGCCTGATCGAATGGGCGCGCGCCCGCAAATTGTTTCTGATCGAGGACAATGCGTATGGCGAATTGCGTTACGAAGGGGAAGCGCTGCCGCACCTGTTGCAACTGGCCGGCTCAACCACGGCCGCCAGCCCCGACCATGCGGGAGTCGCCCACGTCGGCACGTTCTCCAAAGTGATCGCCCCAGGCCTGCGCATCGGCTGGGTGATCGGACCCGCCAACCTGATCGATAAATTAACCCAGGCCAAACAAGCCGCTGATCTCCATACCAGCACCCTCAACCAATATCTGGTCCTGGATTTGTTGCAGGATGGATTGCTCGAACGGCATCTGCCCGTCCTGCGCTCCGCTTATCGGACCCGTCGCAACACCATGCTCTCTGCGCTCGCCCGCCATTTTCCGAAGGATCTCCCGACTCATCCGCAGGGAGGGTTGTTTGTGATGCTGAGCTTCGCCGACCAGCGAAACACGCGCAATTTACTCCCGCACGCCCTGGCCCGCGGAGTCGCCTTCGTGCCCGGTGACGAGTTTTATCTCGATGGCACCGGCCATAACACCATGCGCTTGAACTTTTCCAACGCGTCGCCAGAGAAAATTGAGGAAGGCCTGGCCAAACTCGAGGCCGCCGCACGGGCGCCCTAACCGGGGCTAAAGCCACTTCTAAAGCCACTTTGATCCCTTACAGCATGTCTTGTCCTCGGTCCTTCTCTTGCCCCTGATGCGGCTGGGACGGCTGATGCGGCGCATGCTGCTGAGGTTGAGCCGGACGCGGCTGCACGTCCGGGCCGCGATGCAAGTAGCCACGCTGCGGATAAGGAGCTCTCGCTGCGGGAGCCGGAACCGCTGGACCTGGTTGGTGGTCCGGGAGCGGCCGGGCCGGAACATGCGGGCGCTCCCGCTCCGGCGCGGCCGGTGCAGGTTGCGGTTGTTCCGGGCGTTTTAGTTCTCGGGGTGTGGCGGGGGATGGATCAGGGTGACGCTCCGGAGCTGCGAGATCGGATGGTTGGGCCGCTTCATTGCGAGTCGCTTCATTGCGGGACGGCTCATTACGCTTCGGCGGGTCGCGCCTCGGTTCAACGCGCCCAGGTTGGACGCCAGGCGCAGGATGTCCTGGCTCAGTTCGCCCTGGTTGGTTGCGATTAGGCTCATTGCGATTAGGCTCATTGCGATTGGGCTCATTGCGATTGGGCTCATTGCGATTGGGCTCGTTGCGATTGGGTTCGGTTCGGGTGGGTTCCGTCCGCGCCGGCTCGTTACGCGGTTGGGCCGCTCGTCGGGTGACCTCTTGCGGAACGGCCGTTTGGCGGACGGCCTCTTGAATGGCGACTGTCCGGACTTGTCGACCGGAAGCGCGGAGCGGTTCCACTCCGGGACCATTATTAACCACCACGCGTTTGGGACCGGCGTCACCGATGGTTCGAGTTTCGCGAACGATGCCGTTCTGGATGACAGTGGTCTTGTTGATGATGGTCGTGTTATTGACGATCACGTTCCGGGGTTGCAGCCGCTCATGGATTCGACTATTCTCGACGAACACAAATGCGGCCGGGGCAATGACCACGCCACGCGGTGCCAACGGCGCCCAGCCACAGTAGCCACCGCCAACTCGCCAGCTTACCCACGCGGGAGCCCATTCAATGCCCGGCACCCAAATCCATGAGTGCACCGGGTCCAGCACCCAGGTGCCGTAGTGGTAACAGGCCCACCCCCACGGTTCGTCACTCTCCCAATACCATCCGCAGTCCGTCCAAACCCAGGATCCATCACAATAGGGCCGCCACTCCACGGCGACGTGAGCCGGATGCCAGCACCGTCCATAGGAGCCGACTTCGATCCAGGCGCCGTGGGGAGTGAGCGGCTCATAAAAGTCTGCGGCCGCATGAATGGAGACGGAGGCCGAAACTTCCAAATCGGCCGCGACCCGGCCTGTGCCCAAGCCAAGCAAACCGACCACTGCCACAACTCCTGCCAAACATGGATGGAAAAGCATTTTCATTGATGGGCCCTCTAAAAACTGTCGATTCGTATACTCATGTTTCTGCATGGAATAGAGAGAGCAGGATGACGGCCCGATCGCGGACGGCTTGATTGAGATGTGGTCAGTTCCTTCCAGGAGCGGGGGTTGCATGCAACGGCCGCCTGGAACAAAGAGGAAGGTCGGGCCTTGTAACGTGGCAGGACGCAGTGGCCCGGTGCAAATTGCAATCAGGCCGCTTTGAGTGCGGAATGCGGCACGCGGAACGCGGAATGCGGTTGCCGACGCGAACCAGGGCTTGTCGCAAAAACTCTTGTCGAAAACTCTCGTCGACTGGGGGCTTGCATCGCCGAATTTCGACAAGAGTTTCCGACCAAAGTTTCCGACCAGAGACTGCGGAGCGCGTCCTGGGACAGGCTCTAACAGCGAACACTTTTAAGGTCCCCTATTCCGCACTCCGCACTCCGCACTCCGCACTCCGCATTAGCAGACCGAACGCCACACGCTGCTATAGGGCTCGAGACGCACGTCCTCTCCGGTCCCGGGCCCGGCGACCGTGACGGATTCACTGGAAACGTTGTGCACACACAACATCCGATCCGAGCCTCCAGTGCTCTGACGCACAACGGCGAAGACCCGCGGGTCGAGTTCTAGGACGTCTTGTGAAGCCGCCGGGGCGAAGGCGGCGTGAGTTCGGCGCAGAGCGAGCTGTTGACGCAAGCCATCGAATATTTGCGCGCGCAGGGTCGAGCTGTCTTGCAGGCTGGACTCGACCGGGGCGCGCTCGAGTTTCTGGCGGTTAATCCGGCGTTTGAGGCCAGTAGCCTCGGCGGCGGCGCGATCGCCTCTTGAGCCGATGAGCGAATGAAAATAGATGGCCGGCACGCCGCGCAGACTGAGCAGGATATTGTGCGCGGTCAGGAATTTGCGCGCGGCCAAAGGAGCAGGCTCGCGCGCCGCCGGATCCGAGATGGCATCGAGATAATTGATGTTCATCTCATAAGGAATCTCGCTGCCATCGGGCTGGGATTTGTAAGAGATGAACCCGCCACGCCCAACCGTGCGCGCGACCAGGGCGTCGATCTCGGCCTCGCTGAGGATGCCGCGGGCCGGGTTCATGCCCACCCCATCGTGGGAGGCGAGGAAGTTGAGAAAGGTGACGCGGTCCGAGGGAAGGACCAGCGCGCGCGCCCAACGCGTGAGAGCTTGGGCGTTCCCAGTTTGCAGCGAATGCAAGACGAGCGGCGGCAAGGCGAAGTTATAAACCAGCTGCGCCTCGTTGGTCCCGTCGCCGAAGTAGGAGAGGTTGTCTTGGTGCGGCACGTTGGTTTCGGTAATCAACAGCACGTGCGGCGCGAACTGATCAAGGCAGGCGCGCATTAATTGCACAATTCGATGCGTCTGGGGAAGATGCAGGCAGGTCGTACCCGGCTGCTTCCACAGAAAAGCGATGGCATCCAGCCGGATGTAACGCGCCCCCTGCTCCACATAGAATAGCAACGCCTCCAAGACCGCCCACAGCACCTCTGGATTCCGAAAATTCAAATCCGCCTGGTCCGCGCTGAAGGTGGTCCAGATCCGGCGCGGACCCTCTGGCGTCCCAAACTCGGTTAACAGAGGCAACGCTCGCGGGCGCACCACCCGCGCCAAGTCCCAGCCAGGCTCAGCGCTGATGAAAAAATCGCGATACTGCCCATCGCCCTCGAGGTACTGGCGAAACCAATCCCCTTGCACCGAGAGATGATTAAAGACGGCATCGAACATCAAGTGGAAGTGGTCGCCGAGCTGCCTGATGTCCGTCCAGCTCCCATACTGCGGATCGACACCGTAGTAATCCTTCACGGAAAAGCCGTCATCGGAAGACCACGGATAAAAAGGCAACAGATGAATGGCGGTGATCACCTCGCGCAAATGAGCCAGCGCGAAATCCGTCAAAGTCCGAAGCGGCGCCCGCTCCGTTTCTCGCAGCTGATCGGCGTACGTGATGAGCAACGCATCCTGTTGCGTGAGGGGCAACGAATCGCGCGGCGCGCCCGACCGCGTTTTGGCCTTGAGCTGGTCGAGCCGTCCGCGCAGGCGCCCGGTCAGATCACGTGCCACCGGCTCGCCATAAAGCGCCGCCAGATGCTGATGAACGGAGGTCAAGTACCCCGCGCCACTTCACGCACAGAATCCCGACTGCCAAAAGGATTCGGAACGAAGATCGTGCAAGCGGGGTCGTCCTGCCATTCGCCATCAACGAGAAAACGGTAACGATGGGCGCCCGGGTTGAGTTCGACCGTCGCTTGCCACAGCCCGTCTTGCTTCCTTTGCAGGCTGATCGGCTGCTTCTCCCATTCGGTAAAGTCCCCGGCCAATTGGACACTGAGGGCCGCAGGCGCCTGGTAAGTGAAGGTTTGTTTGCGTTTCAGTGGCGGATTCTTCTGCATGAGGCTCTCCGTTTTGTTCGACATGTTGACATTTTGGTTCGGCGGCGTCGCCGTCCAACGAGACCAATCCTGGCGGCCCTCGGAATTCACGAGAGCGCGCGTTCGCCGACCGGTAGACGCGGCACCGATCAGGAGCAGGAGCAACGGAGGTGCCAAGGCGTTGCCTAACATTCACAACGGCCCGGGGTTCTGCGATACTTCCGCCCACGTGTCGTTTATTCCACACAACCTCCCTAATAGATGCGTGGGGTCGCGTCATTTGTGATCCTGTTTCTCCGGCCGCTTCATCGGTCCAATCCTTCGCCATCTACCCACCGGCAACGCCGCCTTGCAAAGTGAAATCTTTTCGCGTGGGTCTTTTGCAACCTGCAAGGGGCGGGGCGGGTGGGAGAGCGCCTTGGTCGCTTGGGGTCTGAGCGTTGCAACGGCCCGCCTGGGTTGGCATGACATGCGCTCGAATCAACCCAGGCAAATAAATAACAGACATTGATAGCGGGAAACGGGAATGGGCAGGCAGCCGCGCCCAATGGAAACGGAAAAACGGACAACGCTCCAAGCCGTTCCCCAACGCAAAACTGAACCAAGAGAAAGGCACGTTGTGTTAGCGTGGACTGTTACATTCCTTATCGTCGCGTTGCTGGCTGCCTTGTTGGGCTTTACCAGCATCGCCGGAACGGCCGCGGGGATCGCCAAGGTTCTGTTCGTGATCTTCCTGGTCCTCTTCCTGGTCTCCTTGATTTTCGGTCGCCGGGCGACTCCTTGACTTCGCTCGAAGACTGTTCAGTTCCTGACCTCGCGCTCAGGAATCGAATACGCTGAACCAACCGATTTCCGAGTTGAGTGCCGAAAACGAATCTCTCAAGGACGAGGGCGAAGGCGGAAGACACCAAAGCTCTTGCCGCTTTACGTGAACACGCGCTCAACTCGGTCTGATTCCAGAACCAGGTGAAGATGCAGATTTAGGAACTCTGAACGGACGCGCCTCAGCAGGTCCCCGTGACGCGCTGCGGCTTGGAGTAGATGTTCATGTGGTCCTCGCGCAAGAACCCGATTAAGGTCTGCCCGCTCTCAACTGCAAATTGAACGGCCAGACTTGAGGGTGCCGAAACCGAAGCGACCACCGGGATCCGAGCGGCCAGCGCTTTCTGCAGGATCTCAAATGAGGCGCGTCCGCTGACCATGAGGATATGCTGCTCTAGCGGAATCAAGCCCTGGAGCAGCGCGTAGCCGAGCGTTTTGTCCACCGCGTTGTGACGTCCCACATCCTCGCGCAACACCACCACACGTCCGCGTCCATCGAAGACGGCGGCGGCGTGCAAGCCGCCGGTGCGTTCAAACACCGCCTGATGTTGGCGCAACCGGGCCGGCAAACTCAACAGGACGCGCCGTGACACGGTCAGTCTGGATTTCACGGCGGGGAAATGGCCGTGCACACTGTCGATGGTCGCCTTGCCGCACAGACCGCAACTCGAGGAAGCAAACACATGGCGGGTCAAACGGGCAAAATCGACCTCGACATCAGCGGCCAGGAACACGTCCAGCACGTTGCCGGCGGCATTGCGCAGGTGTGGCGCGATCTTCAGAATGTCTTCACGCCGTTTGATGAGACCTTCGCTCAGCAGGAAGCCCGCGGCCAACTCGTCATCGTGCCCAGGGGTGCGCATGGTGACCACGACCGGTTGGGTATCCACCTGAACTTCCAGCGGCTCTTCCACCGCCAACTCGTCGCGAACCCGCCGCGGCCGGCCGTCCCCAGGCCAGCGTAACACCTGGCAGGAGCGCGTCGGACTGGCTGGTTTCATGCGATGCCGTCCACCTTAAAATGAACCAGCGCCCAGCGAAAGAATGAAACCGGCCAGGGAAAAAGCGGAAAGCGGAAAGCGGAAAGCGGAAAGCGGAAAGCGAAAGCCGGGAATTTGGTGCTCGTCCCGAGTCCATCTGCGGGCCCTCTCCATCTGCGGAATCTGTGGGTCCTGCTGGAACCGGTTAATGAACCGTCTGGAATCCACGCGTCTCCAGTTCAAATCCCACGCCCAGCGGAGCGCGGTTCACGGTCTCGAGCGAAACGGTGCCGCGCTTGATCCGCAGGGTGGGCCAGCCGGCCGGCGCGGCGTGGTACAAGTCGCCGTGCGCCTGCAACACCTGCTGTTGCACGCAGGAAGGAAACTGCGAAAGCCCAGCGTGATAATGATGCCCGTTGCGCTCCACGCTGGTAATCCCCAATGCCCCCATCAAGGCCAAGTCCTGCTGCAAGGCCACTGGCCCAATGTTACACAGATCTTCCCCGCTCATTAACCAGGGCCGCTCCGGCTGATCGCGTTGGCGCACCGCCAGCAAGCAGCGGTTGGCCACTCCTTTGAAGATGCCTTTGCAATTCTTATGACTGGTGCCTGAGTAACCCAGTTCCAGCGCTCGCGCGCAATCCCCCAGACGCGCATCCGATTCATCGATCACAATCGGCGGGCGCTCCGGCCATTCACGAAAGGCACGCCCCACGTTGGTATGCAGCGCCACATTCCGGGCCAGCGGCTGCTCCACAAACAAAAGATGGGCCAGAAACTTCTTTAACGAATGGCGCGCCACCAGCGTCTCCCAGAAGCTCCGGAACTCCTCGACCGTAGTGAATTGCTCATTACCATCCAGGCTGAACGCGTAGCTTCCCGGTCCACCGCCCAGCCGGCCCAACGTGGC
>DATLUX010000506.1:0-29306 GCA_035577805.1 Verrucomicrobiia bacterium | reverse complement strand
CAGGCCTCCTGACGTCGGCTGCTACCAGAGGGTCGGTGCATGGGAAGCGAAATGTGCATTAGCGCTGCGCTTGTTTCAGCTGCACGGCGGTTTGCGTGTGTCCTGCCAACGCCGAGACGATCTCGAGGTCGAGTTTCGATTCGCCCTTGGCGCGCACGACCCAACGCACTTCCTTGGCGGCATGACCTTGAATGGCGTCGAGCATAACCGTGCGCTGGCCCGAAAGGATGTTCTTGGTATCGGTCTTTAGAATGACACGCGTCGGCAACACCTCGCGCGTCAGGCCGCCCTGGGCGAGTTGAGTGGGGAGCACCCCCGTGTTTTCAATGTGCGCGGTGATGTCATAAACCGATTCACCCAAATGTTTGACCTCGATCCGGTGCACACCGATCCGCGGCAATTTTCCAGCCAGTTCAGTCAAGAAACGCCCCTGTTTCTCGGTCAGGTCCGCCAGCAGCGCCGGCGGCGGCGCGGTCCGCGCATACGGCGCGAATCCGCCGATTTCCACGGTTTGGGTCGGAAAATCAGGGTGGTCAAACTTTTTCCAGGGCACGAAGAGGTTGGTGGCGTGTTGGTCGATCCATTTCAGGAACGCCCGATCCTCCTCATTGCGATTATCCGTCTCCTTGGGTTTGTCGGCGGATTTGTCCTTTGCCTGGTCCCGTTTGGTGGAATCGTCCGGGGCCGCCTCCTTGCGGGGCGCGTCGTCCTTTGGCTTGGCGTCTGTGCCTTGAGTTTTGGCCAGTTCGAGTTGCAGGGCAGGGCTCCAGGGGCGCGCCGCCAGCGAGAGCCGCCCGCGATGAAAGTAGATCCAGTCCGAGAATGTCCCGGGCTCCGTACTGGCGCTCAGCTCCTTTTTTAATCCAAGGGTTTCCCGCCAGGATTTGCCCAACTCGCGGTACCAGGCCAGATCTTCCTCGTGCAACGCCGTGGGGGGGCGTTTGGGAGCTTCGCCCTTGGGAGTTTGCACCAGGTTGTCGGCGGCCCCGAAGGTGAAAGCAACCGCGATGTTTGGATGCGCGATCACAAAGTCTGCCAAGGCCCGCGTCTCGACTTCGCTGATCGGATGGCGGCCAGCGTCGGTGGCGAAGAACCTGTAGCCGTACGGAAAATTGCGGTTGAAGTTCACTCCGCCCGGGCCGTCCTCATTCCAACGTTTGTCTCCATCATTGTCGCGTCCTTCCGTCCAGAGCTGCCAGCCTCCACGCTCGCCCTTGAAACGGTCCGCTTTCAACAGCAACCGCGCATCCACCGGATCCAGCATATACTCGCCCTCCGGGTCTTCGACCCGCATCCAGGTAATGAGACCGTCCCCGTTCAGGTCTTCCGGGCCATCCTCGTCGACCAAGCCGTCGTGATCATCGTCTACCGGTTTGTCGTTCGTGGCGATTTCAACCCGGGGCTTGGCGAAAAAGTGACCGGCGGCATCCGGGTTGACGCGCGGCCAGGCGTAAACGGTGGTGGTATCGAGCAGGTGTTTAATGCGGTCGTCGCCCTGGTAACCGCCAGCCAACGTCTCCAACCAGCGCATCACGCTGACCGGGCCCACCTGATCGTTTCCTTCGATCCCCGCCACGATCAACATCGCTGGACGAACCCGGCGCTCGGCTTCCGGCCCGCTGCCGAGTTCCAGA
Organism: Verrucomicrobiia bacterium; assembly: GCA_035577805.1. GTDB lineage: Bacteria > Verrucomicrobiota > Verrucomicrobiia > Limisphaerales > JADJPG01 > DATLUX01. The sequence goes on along the minus strand of DATLUX010000506.1, from coordinate 27,672 downwards.
CGCCAAACGTCGTTCTTTTGTGTCGTCACACAGGCCGACTCCAGATGCACGATGGCTGGATGGCTCCTGGCCAAGGCCCGGGCGTCGCGAGTCAAGGTCTTGTGGTCAAGGTACGCCGGTTCGGCTCCCACCAATCCCCAGCCCGAGAGCATCCAGAGAAGCCCGACCAACCAAAAATAAAACAACGAAACGCGCGGCAGCATGCGACCGCCGTGTGTCTACCACGCGCCCTCCGGGCTGGCCACAGATTTCCGCGGACCCGCGGATTCACGCAGATGAGGGAACCCCCTCTGCGCCAATCCGTGGCTTATCGGACGACGGGGAATTCTGTGATGCGCAGGCGGGTGCAGCCGTAAGGCAGGAGCACGATATCTTCGGCAGAGTTCTTTTCCAGATGCAGCTGTGGGCGGCTATGAGGTAGCGGGCCGGCGCGATGGTTGTAGAGCTGCCATTCCGGGATCCGTTTGCCGCGCGTGCGCAGTTCCAGTGGCGCGTGAGCGAGCGTCCAGGGATAAGCCGTGATCGATTTACGCGTCAACTCGAAGCCTTTGGCCGGGTCGTTCACGGCGGATTCCAACAGCCCGTAATTCCAGGGACTGCGCGGGAGGACCTCCTGATAGTCGCCCCACTTCTCCTGACTCCGAATCAGACGCCATTTTTCCTCAATGCGCAGAGCGTAAACGAGTGGTCCACGCTCCACCGCGACGGAGTTTTGCACCCAGCGACTCGTGCGCACTTGGGCAGTGAAATGGACCGTGAGCAGATCGCCCTGGCTCCAGGTTCGTTCGAAAGTCAGCAAACGCCCCCCAACACGGGCGGGGACTGATTCGTTATTTATCTGCACGTTCGCTGACGTAGCCCAGTTCGGGACCCGCAGGCGGAAAGGAAATGCCACCGGACGCGCCGGTTGCAGGTGGAAGCGAACCGTTTCTTCGAACGGATAGGAAGTTTCTTCGATGACCTGGACAGGAACGCCGTCGCCGGCGGGCCATTGGACGGCGCAAGGCGCATAGATCAAGGCGGCCAAACCCCGGTCGGGAGTGGCATAGAACAGGTTCTGCGTCAGTTTCGGCCAACCCTGATGCATGTTGCAGGTGCAACAGGGATAGCCCGTCAAGAGGCCGAAGCAAAGATCGGTGCTGCCATGGAAATCTTCCTCGTAAAAATTCCGGCGCGCCCGGGTGATCAGGACCTGGTTGGCGCATTGGAAGTATTGGCGGCCCCGAAAATCTTCGGTGGCCTGAGTCGGCAGCGCGTTGTAGGCCACTCGCTCAAGGTGGTCGGCCAGCTCGAGGTCGCCGGTGATCGCCAGCATCGATTCGAGCGAAAACATCAGTTCGACGATCGAACAGAACTCGATGCCCTGAGTGGGATCATTGCCGTGCATAGGTTCGTCGGCGCCATACATCCCTTGCGGTTGGCCATGAAATCGTTTGAGGTCCGCCAACGCTCTTTTGACCGCCCGCGAGAATTGGTCATCAGGATGTTGCTGGAAATAGATGATCGGCTCCTTGATGCCTTGAGCCAGGTTCACGCAGTGAAAACTCTGCAATTGATCGACGCTCAGACGCCGGATGAGATCTTTTCGAAACGGATAACGATTGTCCGTATTGGACGGGTAAAGGTGGGCCAAATCCGGCGAAGGATCGGGATGCTCATTTAGAAACACCTCTGTCCACGGGAAAGTCTGCTCGTGCAACAACTCCGCCAGCTCCAGCAGGAACGGTTCGCCGGTGACATTGTAGAGCCAGTAGACGACCAGGAGATTGTCGCCACCCCGGCGATTGGCCCAGAAGCTCCAATGATCAAGCGGCGTCTTCTTCAGTTCGGTCAGTTGATAGCGCGCGTAACGTAGAAGCACCTCCACCACGCGCGGGTCGCCCGTTGCGCTGTGGTATTGTTGCAGCACCTTGAGCATGACCATGCGCGGCCACCAGTCTTCACGCGGTGTCTTTTGCATGCCCGGTTCCGGCTTGGGCGGCTGCTCGAAGCGTTTGGGACCCAAATAGCCCGACCCTTCCTGCTGGGTCAGCGTCCATTCAATCCACGGCTTGGCCTTGGCGATCAACCGCTCGTCCTGCAGCAGGTACGCCAGCGGCACCAGCCCATCCAGCCAATAGGGTCCACGCTCCCAACCGTCGCCGTCCCCGCCCAGCCAGCCGTTCCGTGGACCGACAATCGTCGAGTAACGCTGATCCAGATCGCCGGTGAGCCCGTCGCGTTGTCGCTCCAGTTGCTGACGCAACCAGCCCCTGGGTTCGATCGATCCCAAAGGCAGCTCCACGAACGCCTTCGGATGCAGCGGCGCCCGATTGGTCCAGGCCACCCCGCCTGCGCATGCTTCAGGCCAGCCTGACGCGGCCAGCAGCAACCAGCCCAGGAACAGAATGCGCGTCGTGGGATTCACCCGAAAACTGTTGAAGGGGCCCGCAGCCGGCGGCAAGTGAAAAGCGGCGTTCCGCCAACGCTTGGCCCAACAGTCCCAGACCGATGATCCCCAGGAAGCCTGCCCGCCTTTTGCGTTCCGAACGTCGTTTTTTCAAGCGGGCGCCGTCTCAGCTTCCGGGACGGGCGCGGAAGGCGGCGGTTGGGGAGGCGCACAAACTTCGATGGCCAGGATCCGGTAACGTTTCTTGGCGCCATCGGTTTCGAACTCAACTTCGTCGCCGACTTTCTTGCCTATAAAAGCCTGGGCCAGGGGAGTGAGATAACTGACCACGCCTCTTTCGGGGTCTGAATCCCAGGCGCCGAGGATGCTGAAGGTTTCGGGATGATTGGTGCCCAGGTCGGTCACGCGCACACGCGTGCCCATGGAGACGGTGTCGTCTTTGGCCGCGGCAAAGTCGGTGCCGCGGGCGCGCATCAATTGAACTTCCAGTTCGGCTTTGCGGCGCAGCAGGATTTTCTGCATTTCCTTGGCGGCCTTGTATTCGTGATTTTCTCGGAGGTCGCCGTAACTGCGGGCGACGGCGATCTCCTTGGAGTTGGCGGGAAGTTTTTTCTGGACCAGTTCCGTGTATTCGTTTTTGCGTTTCTCGAGGCTTTCCCAGGAGACGATGAGGGAGGGATCCTGGCGGGTTTGTTCGCCGGAGATCAAAATCTGCACGGCCGGATAACTCTTGACGATGCGGGCCAGGAGCGAGCGTTTATCCATGTCGTCGAAGCAAGGCGACAATTGGAGGGCACGGGTCAGATCTTTGATCACTTCGAAGTCGGCGGAGCCGATCAGCTCGACGAGCAGTTCCTGATCATCGAGGATATAATCGCGGAGCCGATTGGATTTCTTTTCGTTGAACTGATCGCGTTCCATGGCCGAGAGCATGGCGCGGAATACCTCCGGGCCGAGGATATCGGCGAAACTATCGGAACGTTCCTTGGCCAGCCAAAGGAGCAGCTCGCTGCTGGCGGTATGGTGGCTGATCAACTTGGTGAGAGCATCCTTGAGTTGGTCGAGTTTGCCTTCATGGATCAGCATGGTGGCAATCTCGCCTGCGAGCTTGGCGCCGACGATGTTCAACGTGGCCAGCAACGCTTCATGCCAGAGCGCCGGATTCGCGTCCTTGTAGGACTGCAGTGCCCGGCGATGTTTCGCTGCCGCCATGCCCTCCAGCACGGGGCCCAGCCGAACGTCCTGCCCCCAGATGGCCGAGCAGGGAATCTCGCCTTCGATCGCGGCCAGCCCAGCCGCCTGCCGGATCTCGTCGCGGGCGAAAATAGCCTCGAGGGCGACGGAGGGTTGCGTGCGTTGATGGGTGGCGATGTCGCTGTTGAGGCCCGCGATCAGATCGCCCGCCAGGGCCGATTTGTCGTCGAGATCCGGAAAGTTCTTCAGCGCCTCGGCCGCGGCCTGAGTTTTGGCCTTGAGCCCTTTGGCGGAGCGGAAATCGGCCAACAGCCGTTCGGGCAGGGCGACCTCGCGTTGTTGATAGAGGATCGGATCGGACTTCTTAACGGGCACCGTAAAATGGCCGTCCTTTTTAAGTTCGCGTTTGGCGGCTTCCCACCACTTTTTCCAGTCATCGCGGATGACGTCGGGCACCAGCACCTGTTGGATCTGGTCGACGGTGGCGCGGCCGCCGAAACTTTGCACGACCAACCGGATGAGGTCGAGGTGATGGAGCGCAGCCATTTGGCGCAGGCCTTCCAGATCGGCGACCTTTTTGGCGTAGATGTGGCTGCTGTCAATGGGGCGGAGGGACTCGGCCGCGAAGCCCAGATCCATGGCGTGGGCGGTTTTATTCTGGAAATCGATGGTAAACCGGGCGAACACGGTGTCGACGGTCTTGATTCGTCCGAACCCCCAACTGCGATGCAGGCAATAACCGCTCTGGGCCAGGACCACCAGCGCCTCAATATGGGCCCGGTTGATCTTGCCCGCTGCGGCCAGTTTCTCGAATTCTTCTCTCATAAGTTCGCGTAAAAACTCGATTGCAATTGCGCGACTGGCATTATTAGGCGGTGCGTCCCCAAAAACCAAGAGAAATTGCCGTCCAAGTCCTGCTCCAACTGCAAGGCAGAACGCGGGCGCGTTCGGAAGCCGTTCTGGAAGAAGCCCTGGCCTCCGGTGGATTGGCCGCCCCTGACCGCGCTCTTACGCAGGAGTTGGTCTACGGCGTAACCCGCTGGCAGGCCGCTCTCGATTGGATGATCGCCCGTAAAACCCAGGGCCGGACCCAAAAGCCCCTCCTCCAGATCCTCCTCCGGCTCGGTCTCTACCAAATCTTTTGGCTGGACCGCATTCCGGACCACGCCGCGGTCCATGAATCCGTGCAGTTGGCCCGTGACCTGGGTTGCGGTCCCCAAAGTGGTTTCGTCAACGCTGTGCTCCGTGGATCACTGCGCGACCGTTCCGAGCTTCAGCAAGCCCTGGCCCGTCTGCAGGAAGAACAGCCGCACTTGGGCTTTTCTCATCCGCAATGGCTCTGTGCCCGGTGGACCGCCCGCTGGGGCCCAGCCGGCCTGCGCCAGTTGCTCGAGTGGAACAACACCCCCGCCAAAGTCTGGGCTCGCCTCAATACCCTCAAAGCCACCGCCGAACAGTTGGCCCGCCACTTCGAACAAGAAGGAGTTTTATTTACTCCACGACAGTTTTCCTGGACGCCGCCAGACCTCCTGTTCGAGCTCCGTGCCCATCCGCCCTTGCCCGGCCTGCCTAGCTTTCAGCAGGGCCTCTTTTATGTTCAGGATCCCAGCACATTGCTGGCCGTGCGCGAATTGAATCCGCAACCCGGCGAGCGCGTGCTGGATCTCTGCGCCGCGCCGGGTGGCAAGACCACCTTCATCGCCCAACTCATAAATAACCAGGGAGAAATTGTGGCCGAGGATAACGACGACCAGCGGTTGCAACGCGTGCGCGAGAATTGCGCCCGATTAGGCGTCACCTGCGTGCACACACAAACCTCCTCCGCGGCCGCGCGCCGCTCCACTGAGGACGTTTCAGACCGTGACTTTGACCGCGTGCTGGTGGATGCGCCTTGTTCCAACACAGGCGTCATGCGGCGGCGCGTAGAATTGCGCTGGCGCATCCAGCCCGCTGAAATTGAACGTCTCCAGGCCGCGCAGCTGCGTCTGTTGCGCTCGGCTGCCGCCCGTGCGCGCTCTGGGGCCACGCTGGTTTACAGCACTTGCAGCTTGGAGCCGGAGGAAAATCAGACGGTCGTCGAGATCTTCCGGCGCGAAACCCCCGCCTTCCAGTTGCAGGCGGAACATGAGCTCACTCCCATGCGGGACGGAGTAGACGGCGGCTACGTCGCGCGCGGGGTCATGAAGTAGGCTAAAGGAAAAGCGGAAAGCGGAAAGCAGAAAGCGGAAAGCGGAAACGGGAAACGGAACCAACCAGGAACCAGGAACCAGGAACCAGCAACCAGCAACCAGCAACCAGCAGCAACCAGCTCAATCCTGGATGAAGTAGCTGAGGTTCTCGAGTTCGATGGCAACGTTGAAGTTGTTGACCATTACTTCCTCGGGCACCTGCAGCATAATGGGGGCAAAGTTGAGGATACCGGCGATGCCGCAGGCGACCAGGCGGTTGGTCACTTCCTGAGCAGCTGTGGCCGGCACGGTGATAATGGCCATGCGCACCGCGCGCTCCTGAACCACCTCCTCCAGCTTGTCCATGGCATAAATGGGTTGCTGCACCTGCTTGTGGCGGCGGCGATCCACTTGGATGTCAAAGGCGGCCACAATCTCGAATCCTTCCTTTTCAAAGCCGCGGTAAGACAGCAGGGCCGTTCCCAGATTGCCGACCCCGACCAGGATCACCGGCTGGAGCCGCTTGGTGCCCAACAAGTCGGTGATCATCGCGGCGAGTTGTTCCACATCATAACCCAGGCCGCGCGTGCCGAATTGGCCAAAGTAGGTGAGGTCTTTTCGCAATTGCGTGGGTTTGACTCCGGCCGCCTTGGACAGCGCATCACTCGATACCGTGCGAATGGCATTGCTCTTGAGCCGTTGCAGACAACGCAGATAGATGGAAAGCCGATAGATGGCCTTGCGCGGGATCTCAGGACGAATGGGCTTTTTCAAAAGGCAATCAGGACGCTCACAGTCGTTATCGCGGTATTTGATGGCGTGCCTTAAACCAGGCTAACACCCAGAAAACCAACAGCCCACACACCGCCAGCACCACCAGCCCGGCAAAGATACGCAGCACCTTGGCTTGTTGATGGATGCGCGCCGTGCGTTGTTTCTCCATCTCCTTGAATACCGCGAACTCTTTCTCAAAGGACATGGTCGAGGCGGACTCGTCCCGCAATTGCAAAAACCGCCACGGGTGCGGGTCGCCCGCAAATTGACTGGGCAGCTTGGAGAGCACTTCCGTGGGCGCGTAATCGAAGCTGGAACGATTCCAATAAGGCGCCGTGAACTGGCCCCACAGCCGAACCAACCCATGATTCTTGGCCAGCACTTGCGCCCGTTCCCAAAGCAGTTCACGCACATCATCCGCGATCTCAGGATAAGCAAACACCTCGCTATGCAATCGGCCATCCCGCCCCACGATCTCCAGGCCCAATGCTCCGACCAGCTGCCCGTCCACTTCCACCACTTGAAACTCTTTGAACCGTTTTTCTAATGTTTCCCAAGACAAACCTTCTTCCTTCCACAGCGAGATCAGTGTGGGCAGATCGTCGATGGTCGCCCGGCGCACCTGCTGGTTCGGCGTTGTCATCGGCCGCGAGAATTAACAGCTGCAAGCTGAGAGGTAAAGTCTTTCGCGGAAACCTCCTTGGCCCACAGATTGGCAGAGGGGAGTGGGGGCCCGCAGATGGGATGGGGCTCGCAGATGAGCACAGCGCGGCAGAGCTGCAACCAAATCCGAACCTCTGTGGGCCTCCGGGACCTCTGTGGTAAATCCAATCGAGGGCCCGCAGTGAGGGTCACCACAGGGCACAGAGAAGAGGGAGGTGACGCGGACGGAGACTCGCAGTGTTAGTCGACGGGTTGACCTTGCCACTTCGTGCCAAAGCTCTAAGGTTTTGCCATGAAAACGAGGCTATGGATTAAGGTTTGTCTGCTGGTTATCCTCCCATCAATTGTCGCTGCGGCCGCCGACAAGGACGAGCTGAAAGCCACCCGCGTGAAGGTGGGTGAACCGGCGCCGGGTTTTACCTGCCGCACCATCGCGGGAGAAAATTTCTCGCTGAGCAAACAGAAAGGCGAAAAGGTCGTGTTGATCAACTTCTTCGCCACCTGGTGCGGCCCTTGTCTGGCCGAACTCCCGCAACTGGAAAAGGAGATCGCGCAAAAATACAAAGGGCGGAAGGACTTCAAACTGATCGTGATCGGTCGCGAACATGACGCCGCGGAACTGGAGAAGTTCCAGAAGGAAAAGGGCCTGAACCTTCCATTCGCTCCGGATCCCAAACGCGAGATCTATGGCCAATACGCCGAACAATTCATCCCCAGAAATTTCGTCATCGGCAAAGATGGCAAGGTGAAGCTCGCCTCGGTCGGATACACGGAGGCGGACTTTAAGGAAATCCTCCAAACGATCGAGAAGGAGCTCAAAAACCAGTGACCTCACTAACTAACTAATCCTCGTCCACGGTGGGTTGGTAGGACGACCAATAGGAAAATCTCTGTCCAGGGGCGAGATTGCGAACGAGAGCCGCTTGGGCGATCTGAGTTTCCGCGGCGGCATAACGTTCCTTGTTTTCGCGGACGGCGGCGATGGCGCTGGTAAAATAATGAATCGGTTCCCGCGGGGGGAGCTGCCGTGCTTTGTCGTAGGCAAAGAGACCCTTGCTGTCCTCGACGGCGCGCTTCAGATCGGCGCCCGTGAATCCCTCCGTCATCTTGAGGAGGGGTTCGAGCTCTGGCGGGCGTAACGAGGCCGGCAGCTTCTTGAGCTCAAGTTCCAGAATGGCGCGGCGCGCGGCTGCGTCTGGCAACTTCATCTCCAACCATAACTCGACGCGGCCGGAGCGCACCAGGGCCGGCGGCAAGTGAGCGATGTTCATTGCGGTCATCATCACGCAGACGCGACCGGCGCTTTCGCTCTCCAGACCGTCCAGCATGGTGAGCAGGTAGCGGTAGAGCCCGCGTTCTTCACCATCCTCAAAGATCGCGTCGGCATCATCGATGAAGATCACGGCGGGGGCATTGTCTTTGGCGGCTTCAAAAACCCGGTGGATGCGGTTGTAGAAGTCGTTGGTGCCGGTGATGAACGTGCCGTCGATGAGGAAGAACTTTCCCTTGAGCCGGTGAGCCAGGGCACGGCCGATGGTGGTTTTGCCCGTGCCCGGCGGACCGTAGAGCAGCACTCCGCGTTTGGAGCGAAGCTGAAGTTCCGCCGCCAGGGAGTCGTTCTCCAAAGGCAATGCAATGTTGATGTCCAAGCTGCGAAGCACGTCGTCCACGCCTTTCAGGTCTGCGAGGTTGACGGCCTGCACTTCTTCCAAGTCCACGTTGCTGGCCAGACGTTGGGAGCGCAGATAATCGATGAACTGTTCAGTGGAAAGCGGGCCGGAGCCTTTGCTCAACCAGCGGCAGGCGGCCTGCAAATGGTGCGCATTCAGTTTGGGGGCGAAACGAAAGATCTTCTGAAAATCCAACCCCGAGGCCGCCATCCCCAGCCCGTTCCGAACCAGGGCCGCGTAATCGTCGACTTTAAACCGCTCGATGCTGAAGCTGTAACAACGCTCGGAAGCGGCATTGGGAAGGTCGCCCCCCGTGCCGAGGATCAGCTTCTTGCCCGCTTCCAACGTATAAGCACAAAGCCCCATCATCACCGCGTTCAGGTAATGACCTCGCGGATAGAAATGGCAGTGAGTGCCCAGATCGGCCAGATGCACGTCATCCACAATGGTCACCGCATGCCGTCGGACTGCGTCATAAATCATCTCGTAGAAGGATTCCTCCAAGGCCAGCGGATGGCCTTTGCTCGAGCGTTCGACCAAATCGCGCGTGCTCAGATAAGCGCCCCCGACTTGGGCCTGCAAGCGCCGCAGGACCGTCGTCTTCCCGCGTCCGGTTCCGCCCCTTAGCCCGATTAAGGACCCGACGCCCAGTCCGTAGACCAGCCCTTGAAACGCATGCTGTTGGGCTGGGGAAAGCGCTGGTGCTAGCTTCGTGCGACTTCGGGAGGAAACCTTTCTCATCCGCTGACTCTACCGTTTCGGTTGCACTTTGCAAACGGCCCGGCAGCGCGGTATGACTTGCTCACATGTTTCAGCAGGTCGCTCCTGATCGGAACAGACGGTGGTGCCGGCTAACGGCGTTGCGCCCCATGCCGGATCTCGGCCACGATCTGGTCCGTCATGTCTCCGCCAATCGGCCAGATCTTTTGCAGACGCCCGCCGGCATCGAAGATCGCGGTGCTGAATCCATGATTGTAGGTGGCGCCTTCCGCGGTAATGGCCACGCCAAAGCCGCGAGCCAGTTCCCGGATGTGCTCCGGGTTGCCCGTCACGAAACTCCAGTGGTTCGAATCGTAACCGTATTGGCGCGCATACGCTCGTAACACGCCGGGTGTGTCCACCGGATCGAATGAGATGGACAGAAAATGGAAGTTGGTCGGGCTGTCCGGGCCGTTTTTCAAGCGGTGCAACGCTTCCAAAAAGTTCCGCGTCAGACGCGGACAATACTCCGGCAGCGGACAACGCGTGAAAAAGAAGGTCAAAGCAACCGCGCGCCCCTGGAATTGATGCAGGCTGAGGGGTTGTCCGAACTCATTGGTCAAGGCGAAGTCCGGGATGTCGGCCAGCCGAAATTCAAGGTTCGTTGCGGTTTGGCTCTGCTCGGTTGGCGGCTGGGGCAACGCTTTCGAGCGGGCTGGGTCGATCCGGCCGTGTCGTTCGATTTGGTCGATCCAGCTTTCCTCGGACGTCACCATCAGTCGGAACGTGATCTGATCGCCGGCTTCGAGTCCAGCCCAGGCATTGGTATCCCGGGCTCGAAATGGCATGGTCATCGCCGACATGTAATGGGGAATCGCTTCGTGCCGAATGATCGCGGTTCGTCCGTCCAGTTTCAGTTCCTGCACCACGCCCGTCACAGCGAACATTTGCTGGGCGCCGCCCCGCGACGTGGATGGGGGTGCTGACCCGCGGCAGCCACTCAGGCCGAGCAGAGCACAGAGGACGCCCCCGAGGCTGTTCTTCGCCATCCTGGTGTTCGCGCGGGGCATTGAGGTCGGCTTCCGTCCGTTTTATCACTTCCGCGGCCGGCTTAGTCCACAAACGCGAGTTCGTTGGAGAGCAGCAGGACTTGGGCGTACTTTTCCCAGGCGCTGAGAGAACGTTTCTCTTTGGGCCTGGGCGGGCCGCTGAAATCCGCCTTGGCGCTCCATTCAGTCGGCTCTTCCGGGTTGACCGCCGGCTTGGCCCCGGCAGGAGTGAGCCGCTGCAAGAGGGGCGCCCAGTGAAAGGAATCGAACTCGACGGTCTCGCGGCAGTCCACCACGAAATCGATCCGTTCACCGCGCTGCACATTCACCGACGCCAACAGCGTCTCGGTGCGGTCATGACGCGCGGTCCATTCCCCGAGCAGACCGCGCTCGCTCGAGACGATGCGGGCGCGGACACCGTCGCCTTTCTCGCTCGGATGATTCAATTCTCCGCTGATGCGCACGCTGCCGGTGAAGGGAGCCCGCCAGCGGCGGATCGCAGCGTGGTTCTGGTCGTTGCCGACATGGCCGCCTTCGGCGTTCAAGATGACCCAGCCCAGTTTGGCATCCGGCAGGTTGGTGCCGCCTTGCCAGGCATAGCCCGTCCAATGCGGGAGTGGGGTGAATTCGACGACCTGGCCCCGGTCGGCCTCGAACCGGCCGTAACCGTAAGCCCACACGTCGCGGTCGGGTTCGTTTGGTTCGGCTTGGGACTCGAGGAATCGGCGGGCAAGTTGAAGTTCGTCGGCATCCGGAGCCCGTTGGAAAGCCAGTTGATACAGTTTGCGGATCCTGGCGTTGGCGTCGGCGAGTTCCTTGACCTCCGGACGATCCATCAAACCCCGGGCTTGGTGCACGACAAATGGACTGTTCATCAAAAAGAGGGCCTGCTGCGGCACGGTGGTGCTGAACCGTTGCGGGCTCGTCGTGTCCGGGCTGGCAAAATCGAAGGTGCGAAAGATCCCCGGAAGATTCTGGCGTTCGACGAAGCCATAGACGGTGCGCCGACCAGTGAACGGTTCGGTGGTGATGTCGACGCCGCGCCCGCCAGCGGTGAAGTCGATGCGGCCGGACACGGCCAGGAGCGAGTCTCGGAGAGCCTCGAAGTCGAGCCGGCGGCGGTTCATGCGCCAGAACCATTGGTTCCCCGGATCCACGCGGGCGGCCTTGGGGTTGTCTTCGCTGCTCTGCTGATAACCGCTGGAGAGCACGATCAGCTTGTGCAGCTTTTTGATTGACCAACCTTCAGCCACCAAGCGCGCCGCGAGGTAATCGAGCAACTTGGGGTGGGTCGGCGGGTCGGAGCGCACTCCAAAATCGCTGGGCGTGCGCACAAAGGGCGCGCCGAAATGATAAGACCAGACGCGATTCACAAAGACGCGTGCGGTCAGCGGATTATCCGGGCTGGCGATGGCCTGGGCCATCTCAAGCCGCCCGCTGCCCTCCTGAAAGGGATGCCGTTGCGGGCCGGCGATGACACTGAGGAATTGTCGGGGGACCTTGGCGCCCGGCGTATTGGGGTTGCCGCGACGGAAGATCACCGGCTCCGTCGGCGTGGTATTGTCGACCAGCGCCATGGCGCGCGGCGGCGCCCCCGGATGGACCGCGTCGAGTTCCTCCACCTTCCGTTGCAGGGCCCGCAGTTTCTGTTGGGTCGGGGTGTCGGTGAAGCGGCGCAGTTCATCCGCATCCAAGGACATGACCGGCGAGCTGGACGCGTAGAGGAACTGGCGCAATTCCTCGCGGCTGGCTGGAGCCAAGACCGCGGGCTTAAGTGCGTTGGTCTGCTGATCGCGCCATTCGCGATCCACGCCGCCGAACAACGTGTTGTAACGTTCGGCCACTTCCTTGAGCGAGGCGGGGGCGCGTTCCGGGGCAAACAAGGCCACGACTTCGGCGTTCAGCTGGTTGCTGCCGCCGACGGGCCGTCCGAAACCGGCGCACAACTCGCGGGCGCGGGCGGTGAAGTTGGTGGCCGGCAGATCGGCCAAGGCCAGCCACGGACTGAAGATCGCGTTGGGTTTCTCGCGCCAATCCTGGAGGGCGCGCCGGTACTGGCGGGCCAAGGCGGGTTGCAGCTTGCGTTCGCGCACGACATTTTCCTTCTTGTCGTCGGACGCCTGATCGGCGTCGTGAACTGCGAGCAGGTAGTCGCCGACCTGGCTGCGGAGTTTGGTCAGTACTTCCTGTCGTTTTGTTTCGCGGTATTCGACGAGCTCCTGTTCACGTTTTTGGCGTTCCTCAACGTAGGCTGCATGTTCCTTGGGCATGGCCACGTTGCCCAACAAAGGTTTGTCGGCTGGTTCATGAGAGGACGCGAACACCCCGTAAAGAGAATAATAATCGGCGGAAGGAATCGGATCATATTTATGATCATGACAGCGGGCGCAGGCCACCGTCAGGCCCATGGTTCCGCGCGTCACCACGTCGATCCGATCATCGATGATATCATTCGGGTTATTGAGAAATCGGCGGCCGAGCGTCAGGAAACCCAGCGCGGCCAGCGGTCGTTTGTCGTCGCCCAAGGCCAGGCGATCAGCCGCCAATTGTTGGATCAGAAACTGGTCGTAGGGCAGGTCTTCGTTAAAAGCGCGGATGACCCAATCGCGATAGGTATACGAGTAAGGGTAACGGCGTTCTTCCTCGAACACGTAACCTTTCGTGTCCGCGTAACGCGCAATATCCAGCCAGTAGCGCGCCCAGCGTTCCCCGTACCGGGGCGAATCCAGCAACCGATCCACGACGCGCGCGAAGGCGGACGCGGAATCGTCCGCTTCGAAGGCGCGTGCTTCCTCGGGAGTCGGTGGCAAACCGGTCAGATCGTAAGTCACTCGACGGAGCAGCGTCCGTTTGTCGGCTCGAGGCGAGTAGGTCAACCCGTGTTCCTGCAGTTCCGCGAGCAGAAAGTTATCCACCGGGGTTTGCACGAGCCGTTTGTTGCGCACCGACGGCGGAGCAGGTTCGCGCACCGGTTGAAACGCCCAATGCAGTCGGCGCGCTTCGGTCGATTTGGTCCCTTGGGCCTGTTCGGTTCGTGGGTCGGGCGCCCCCATTCGGATCCACGCCGCCAGTTCCTCTATCGCCTCATCAGGCAGTTTCGGGTTTTTGAACGGCATCTTTAAGTCTTCGCTCGCATGACGAACTGCTTTGATGAGCAAACTCTTGTCCGGGTCCCCGGGCACAATCGCCGGGCCGCTGTCTCCGCCTTTCAGAATTCCCTCCCGCGTATCCAAATGCAGGCTGCCGCGAAGTTTCTCCGACTCCGCGCTGTGACACTTATAACAATGCTCCACCAGGACGGGGCGCACATGTTTCTCGAAGAACTCGAGCCCGGCGGAATCGCCGGCCGGCGTAGCGCCGAAAACGCCGCCGGGGATCCCGGCCATGGTCCACAGCAAGCCCGCTAGAAAAACCAAGGCTGGGCCGCGCCCATTCCTATTATCCCTATTGTTTGAGCACATCAATTTCAAGACGCAGCAGAATCATGCGCGATACGCCGCAACATGCAATTGTTTCTGCCTGACGCAACGGGGCAGGGGCGCATTCAGTGAATGCGCCCTTCTTTAATCGCACCCGGGTCACCCGGGTAAGTGGCCTCGACATCCCACGGCCTGCCCGACAGACTGCCAAGGTGTTGATCGGTAAAATTCAACTCGTTCTATGGCAGCGGAATTGACCGAAGCCCTCCTCAGCCAGGCGGCCGGCTGGGAAGCCATGAAACGAGCGCGCGCCTTCCTGCAACAGGATCAGGTGCTCAGTTCCAACTGGACTTCCCCGTTGCTGAAGGGCGTCGTCCAATCCGGAGAAATGTCTTTTCGCGCCGGTCTGGTCATCAAGGGCCCCATCGATATCGAGAATATTTGTACCTGCCGCGATTCACGTGAATGGGGCAAGATCTGCGCCCACTCAGTGGCCGTCGGCCTGCATTGGATCCGGCACAACGCGCCAGCCGTCGCCGCCCCCTCGACCGGTGCGGGCGGCTCCCGACCGCGCATCCCAGGTTCTTCGGCGGCTGCAGCCCCGCTTCGACAGGCGTCGTCCTTGCCACGCGGCCCTTCCGGCACGTCCGCGGAACTGTACTTGATCCTGCCGCCGAACCTCGAAGATGCAGCCGGGCGCGGCCGCATTATGGTGGTGCTGGAGGCCTCCTGGAGCGGCGGTCGCTGTCCGTTGAACGTTCTCCCTAAAGACCGGCTCTGGACATTTTCCGAACAGGACAATGCCGTCCTGGATCGGTTTGAAGAACTGGCGCCGGGCGAAACACCCGCGCTGTTACAATTGGCCGCGAAGGATTTTGTCTCGTTGCTGCCCGCTCTGGCTGGCCATCCGCGGATTACCTTGGGCAAATCAACTCCGGTCAGCGTCAATCGCAATGCGCTGGCATTGCCGTTGCGTGCGACCTTGCAGGCTAACGGAGAGATTGTGGTTGCGCTGGGCCAGGTCGCCCGGCGGCCTGTGCTGCTCGCAGATGGATGGGTTTGGCAAGAACCGCAACGGTGCC
Organism: Verrucomicrobiia bacterium; assembly: GCA_035577805.1. Lineage (GTDB taxonomy): Bacteria > Verrucomicrobiota > Verrucomicrobiia > Limisphaerales > JADJPG01 > DATLUX01. Next base: position 12,565 of record DATLUX010000506.1, on the reverse strand, counting down.
TGCAACCGTTGGCCTGGCCGCCGGGTTGGGGAGACATCTGGCGCAACCCCATCCGCGTCGCGCGCCAGCAAGTCCCGGTGTTCCTCAACCAACACTGGCCTTCACTCGTCGCCGCCGGCGCGGAGGCGGATTTTCACCTGCACGACTTCAGCTTGGAGCCGCGCCCGCCGCGATTTCTGCTCGAGCTGAAAGGCGGCCTCGCTCAACTCAGCGCGTTGCTTCAATGCGCTTATGGTGCCCGCATCATGACCTTGGGCGTGACCGCAACAGAGGAAATGGTCTGGTTGCCGGATCCGGAGGTGGCGACCCGTTATGCGACCCGTGATGCGGTGGCGGAACAGGGGGCGGTGGGGCGCTTGCAACGAATCGGGTTTACCGGTCCGGATCGCCAGGGCCGCTGGCAACTCAATGGCCAAAACGCGGTCTTGAACTTCTTCGCTCGCGAACTTCCCAGGATGCAGCGGGAATGGGCGGTGACGCTCGAGGAACGGTTGGAACGCAGCACGGCCCAGAATCTGGAACGCATCGAACCTCAGTTTCAGATCAGCTCTTCAGGCGTACAATGGTTTGATCTTGGGATGGTCTTTGCGGCCGACAGCGGCGAGAAGTTTTCAGCGGCGGAGATCCAGCGGTTGATTCTCTCCGGGCAGGGACATGTGCGGTTGCGCAATGGGCGCACGGCGCTTCTGGACACCAGTGCGGTCGAGGAACTGCAGCAGGTGCTGTTGGACTGCGCTCCACAACAGCAGGGCGCGGGATATCGGGTCGCGGCAACCCAGGCCGGCTTCCTGGAAGCAACTCTCCGGCAGCAGCCCGGCTGGAAGGTGGTGGCGCCGGCCGCCTGGCGGGAACGCGCCGCCCGACAAGCCGGCGAGTTGAAGCTCGACTGCCCGCCGCTCGGACACCTGGACGATGTCCTGCGCCCGTATCAGAAGCAGGGCGTGGCCTGGTTGCGCTTTCTTCGCGATCACGGCTTCGGGGGCATCCTGGCGGATGAGATGGGTCTGGGCAAAACGTTGCAGACGCTGGCCTTGTTCCATTCCCTGCGCGCCGTGGACGGCGCTCAGCGCCCCGAGTCCGGCGGGCGCATACCGCACTTGGTCGTCTGTCCGACCAGCCTCGTCTTCAATTGGGTTGCGGAAGCAGCGAAGTTCACGCAGACACTGAAGGTTCTGGCGCTGCAAGGGCCGGAGCGTCACGAGTTGTTCGGGCGCATTCCGCATAGTGATCTGGTGGTAACGAGTTACGCATTGATCCGGCGTGATGCGGAGCAATATCGGGGGTTGGAGTTCGACACGGTGGTGTTGGATGAGGCTCAGCACATCAAGAATCGGCAGACGCAGAATGCGCAGGCAGTCAAATCGGTGCGGTGCCGGCATCGGCTTGTGCTCACCGGAACGCCGTTGGAGAATTCCGTTCTGGATCTGTGGTCGATCTTTGATTTTCTCATACCGGGTTACCTGGGGGCGGCGCAGGATTTCCGCGAACGCTACGAGTTGCCGATCACACGGGAACGGAATGTGGAAGCCCAAGCCCGCCTGGGCCGGCGGCTGCGTCCCTTTTTGTTGCGGCGATTAAAGCGAGAGGTGGCCGCCGATCTCCCGGCCAAGTTGGAGCAAGTTTCCTTCTGCGAGCTGACTCCCGATCAGCGCTCCGTGTATCAGCAAGTCATCGAAGCCAGCCGCAAGGAAGTGCTCGAGGCGGTTGGGGCGCAAGGTCTGGCGCGCAGCCGGATGGTGGTGCTCAACGCCCTATTGCGCTTGCGCCAGATCTGTTGTGATCTGCGTTTGCTGAAACTCGACCAGGCTCAAATCGATCCCGCCGCGGCTTCCGGCAAAGTCGAACTGTTCAGTGAACTTCTGGAAGAAATATTGGACGGCGGCCATCGCGTCCTTGTCTTCAGTCAATTTGTCAGCATGCTGGCGTTGCTCAAGGAACGGCTGACGGCCGAAGGAGTCGCCTTCTGTTATCTGGATGGGTCGACCACCGATCGCGCGGCCGTGGTGCAACGGTTCCAGCAAGATGCCGGCGTGCCGGTATTCCTGATTAGCCTCAAGGCGGGGGGAGTCGGCTTGAATCTGACCGGAGCCGACACGGTGGTTCACTTCGATCCGTGGTGGAATCCTGCCGTGGAAGATCAAGCCACCGACCGGGCCCATCGCCTCGGGCAAACACGAGTCGTGACCAGCTACAAACTGATCACGCGCGATACGGTGGAGGAGAAAATCCTTGCTTTGCAACAGCGCAAGCGGGAGGTGATTCAGGCCACCCTCGGCGAGGAAGAATTGACCGAAACATTGAGCTGGGAGGATATCCAGGAATTGTTGACGAGCTGAGAGCGGGTCGCCCTCAGATCCCGAGTTTGAGCTTGATCTGGGCAAGCCGCCGTTCGGCATCCCGGGCGAAGGTTGTGCCGGGAAACTTCTCCAATACTTGTTCGTACCGGGCAATGGCGCCGTCCCACTGTTCTCGGTGATCCAGTCCCCAGGCTTCCTGAAAGAGAGTGCCGACGACTGACCGGGAGCTGCCGGCGGCAGACGCCACACTCTCGGCGGGACTATCCTGGCGAATCTGCCGACTGAGGCCTTCCACAAACAACTCAACCCGCCCGCAACGGGGACAGACATAAACGTCGAGGCGATCGCAATCCGCGAAGAGACCGCCCAAAGCGCCGAATGGTTCGCCGGCACCGTTCGAACGCAGCGGTTGAGTGCCCACCAGGCTCAGGCCAACCTGGCACCCAGCACAGGCAATCGTCACGGCAGCAGCCACCTGAACGGTGGGCGGCGGCGCGTCCATCCCCGCGCATTTCCAGCATGAGCTGAAATGATCCGCGTGCCGTTCCCCGCATTTTGCACATTTCCACATAAGTTTGCCCCACTATCCCATCGGCCAACTCCACAAAGATCTAAAGCGCAGGATTCGGGGATTTCGCGATCTGTGGTTGGATGCCCTCCGGCCAGCCATGACTCGGGACCGGGCCGCGGGAGCACTGGTCGAAGGTGGCGGAACTACGGCGGCAATTCTCGCGAGAATCCTCCGCGACGGCTACGGCACGCCGGGCGTGATCACTCGATAATAGGCTCCGGCTCCGATCGGCGTCACGAATGTGACCAGGCGATTGGTGGGCATCATCGGCACTTCGAAGACTCCTTCCCACAGGCCGATTCCCAGCCGGGCCTGGGCCTGCACGGTGTAGGTTTTGTTGGACATCGCATCAAAACTCAGCTGGAGCTCGAGACCGACCCGCGCCAGCTCCAGCTTGAGAAAACTGCGCCGATCCAACGGATTTGTCCCGGCGACGTATTCGGCCAGGTTGTTGACGCCATCGGCGTCGGCATCGTCGGCGGCGCGCGAAAGATCGCCGGACAGCCCGTTGGTATGGCCGAAGTATTGCATCATCCATATATCCGGCAGGTGATCGGCATCGCTGTCGGCAAGAACCGTCAGCGTGGCCGGGGCGCTCAAGATGCCGTTGGCATTGGCCACGTTGGTCACGAGCACCGTGTAAGTCGCGTCGTTGGTCACGTTGGTCAGGCTCAGCACAGACGTGTAAGCGTTGAGGGTGAAAACTCCGGCGGACACCCCGCCGCGGCGCCAGCGAAACCCCAGCGGGAGGCTGGCCGTGTTTGAGATCACCACCGATAAGTTAACCGTGTCGCCCGCTACGGCGATGACACTTTGGGGCTGGCGGACAAAGGCGGGGGCGATCAGCACGTTGAGGGCAGCGGCGGCGCTGACCGCCTGACGGCCGGCGTCATTCACCGTCACCTCATAGTCGCCCCGATGGCGCGCTTGGACATTGGTGATGCGTAGGGTGGCCGAGTTCACGCCCGCGTAATCGTCGTTGTTGATGAGGTTGGTAGCGTGGGTCCGCCATTGATAAGTCAACGGGCCGTTGCCGATCGCGCTGACGCTAAAAACGACATTCGACCCTGGCCGTGTCTCGATGCTGGCCGGCTGGCTCGAGATCGTGAGCGGAATCGTTGACGTCCAATTGATCGGGTCATCGCCATAGGCGGCCAGCTGCAGCCGTTGAAGCGATCCACCGCCGCCATCCGCCAGAACCGGCCAAGGCGCGGCGTCGTGGTAGTTGACTGCCTCGACCAGAATACGCGGGACACCATTGCTGGTGACGGGACCAGGGCGGTTCAGCTCCACCTCGTCGCGGTCGTTGTTCAATTTGCCGAGGTACGGGCCCGACACTGGCGTGGCGGCGAACTGTCCGTAGCGGCCCCGGAACGAAGCGAGAGCGGCGGATTCAGCCGGATTGAAGTTCACCAAGACCAGGGAGCCGCCCGGCCGGAGCGTGACATTGGTCGGAAAATCAAACTTCACGCCGCCGCGCAGCTGCCAGGTGTTGGCCGGGCTCGAAGGATCGAACAGCGGCACTGCCTCAGCGGTGATATTGGCGATTTCGATGTATTCATCCACGGTCTCGTCCAGGCCGCCGGCCTGATCGAGCGGATGGTACATGATTTCCTTGATCACGACCGGACCCACCTGCGGCCCGGCGTTGGCTGCCTGCAACGTCGGCACTCGTTGCGCCACGAAGTGTTCGTCGCCCGTGCTGATCACGTAACGCCCGAAACTGACCCCGCCCGCCGCCGCGCCGAAGTGAAAGCCGTGACTGTAGCCTGTCAAATTGCCCGCTCCATCCGCAGAGAACAGATAAACCTCATCGCCGTCCGCCGAGAGTGAGAAGCTATTGCTGTTGAGGAGCGGGCCAGGGTTGAAGTCGGTTTCGGTAAACAAACGGTATCCGCCCGGGGCAATTCGGGTGCCGGCGGGAATCCGAAATTTGCGCGGCTGCGCGTCGTCGTCGGTCAGAAACCACCCGGTGATGTCAACTTCGTCCGCGTTCGGGTTGAACAGTTCGATCGCATCCACTTCCGGCAACGCGGTATGAGTTAACACCTCGTTCACAAACACGCGCGGGATCTCGCTGGGTGGATCATCAGCGCCGGGCGAGCCGCCAGGAAGGGTGCTCGCGCGCCACGCGCTGGGATTGCCAGGGTCCGGATTGGCATTCGGCTCCCGGGGCACAAGCGAAAAACCCCAACCATCCGGCGTCAGCGGCCAACGTCCTGAATTCTGGTAAGCAAAGGAGAAGATTCGTCCGCCCAAGGGATGACGAAGAGTGAGTTGTTCGCCGCCATTGTTGAGTTTGCCGGCGTAGAGGCCGTCCACCACCAGGCCGGGATATTTGTTGGTGAGGGCAAGTCCATTGCGGCCGAGGACAAAGAACTGTCCGGGGCCGAGGGAGGCGCCGTTGGAGAATGTGAAGGTGATGCCCTCCGTGAAAGCCAGCCCGCTCAAGTCGAGAGCATTCGTGTTCCCGTTTTTCAATTCCAGGAACTCGAAGTTATCCCCGGTCGTCACGCCGATGTCGGGTGGGTTATACATGATTTCGGTGACCAAGAGCCCGGTGAAGTCCTGGCTGGGATAAAACGTTGCGGTCACCAGCGCGCTCCAATTTGTCCCGTCGCGGAGCCGGGCTTTGAGAGTGGTCGCGGTGTTAATGGGGATGGCGGTGTCGGCAGCATACGCGAACGCCGCAGGGCTTAGTCCGCCTCCGCGGGCGCGCGGGTCAATCCCGTCGAGGCCGTAATAAAGGCTGCCGCTGGTCATGGTGTTGGTCAGGTACACTTCGAAGCCGGGCGGGACGATGCCCCCGTCGTGATTGAGCACGGGCGCGCTGAGCGCTGGGTAAAGATTGCGCTGACGCAACTGCGTCAGAACGGTGGCAGTCCGGCCGGGGAAGAAATTCGTGCGTACTTGCGCGATCTTGGCGGCCCAGACGGACTGCCGGGCTTTGGCGAAGTCGTTCCCCCAACGGATGGATTCGCCGATGACGGCCTGATTGATCTGGGCGGCCAGGGTATCCCAGATGGTTTGGGCGCGGGCGGGCGTGAAAGCGCCGTCGTGGAAGAGCAGGCGTTGAGCCTCATCCCAAAAGACGGTGCGGTACTCCGCATGAGCCAGCAGATCTTCATGAATCCATTCCGGGTTGCTGTAGTTGAAATTGGCGCGATTGGGGCTGGTCAAGTTGGCCGCATTGGCGCGGTTGTTGAACCATTGCGGTGCCAGCACGGATGATTCGCCGTCGTGCACGAAGAAGTGGAACGGCTCGGCCAGTCCCCGCCGGCGGACGACGCGGAAATTGTTCGGTCGTTCCCAATTAAAGGAGACGGAAAGCGGTTCGTCCGCATGGCCGGTGTAATAGTGCAGCAGCATGTAAGCGGCGAGTTCGTGTGGATCGAGCAAAACCGGCAAGGCCGGGTTGCCAGTGCCGTCGGCATTCTGGCCCAGCAAAGCGAAGTAGTTGGCGTCAGTCGGGTTCGCGGCGACGGCCCGCGCGCCCCGCCAAAGATTGGACCAGGCGTTGAAGTCGCCGGCGGCATTCTCGATCATCGTTTGCGGCAGGCCGGTCGCTTTGATTACGTCGTAGTCCTCGGGCTCGCCTCCAAAGTAAGTGCTTCCGTAATCCTCTTGCGCGCGTTCCTGCGTTTGGTAAAGGCCCCAATACTGGCCGTTGAGATAGAGATGGTACGGCCGCGAGCGCGTGGAGGCATAACCCGCCACCCCCCACAGATCGCGGCAGAACACGTCCCGGATAGCGGTGAATTCGTCGCTGTACGGATAGGGGTCGGCGTAGGCGTAGCCGTGTTCGCAACGCAGATCGATGGTGTCGAATTCGGCCGCGGCCTCCTGCCCAAAGAGCGCGAAGTGCAACCTGGCTGCTCCATAGTCCCGCCGGAAGAAGACATGGAAGGAATGTTTGGGAAACCCGGTCGTGCTGCTTTGCCCGCCGCGGATGCGCAACCCGCAATCTTCCTGGAACCCATCGCTACCATCCGGCTGGATGAGTTCGATCGACACGGGCCGCTCCCAGGCCGGCCCGATCCCGGAAGGATTGACATACAGGCCGGTGCTGGGGTCGGTCAGATTGGGTTGATCGGTGACGACGCTGATCGACGGGATTTGGCGCAACGCTCCCAACATCTGCGCGGTGGTATAAAGCGCGGCGAAGTTCGCTTTGATCCCATGCCGGAATTCCTGGCCATTGATCGGGCCAGCCGGCCAGCCATAAGCCTGGGCGCTCGCCAAGGACTGGCGCAGCACATCCTCGAAGAACAGATAGGTGCCGGTGTGCGTTTTGGTTGGCCGGAAACCCGGCTTGAACGCGCGCGCGCGCAAGGTGGTGGTGGCGCTCAAGGTGAGCGGGCCGGTGTAAAGCGGGCTTGTCTCGGTTGGGGTGGCGCCGTTGAGGGTGTAGTGAATCACTGCGCCCGCCGTGAAATTCGTGATCACAACCTGCACCGGCGCCGAAAAGATGCCGCGCTTCACATTCAACGCCAGGTCTTCCACAAAGCCCGCGAACGAATCTCCGTTCACAAACCCGGGTGTGGGTGTCTGAAAATAAACCATCCGCCCGTCGGCCTCGCGGCCGGCCGAATAATCGGCCCGCTGCGGTGGATAGGCGGGCGCGAACTCGCTCAACACGTTATTGCTGGCGTCTCGCAAGGCCAGATATTCGCCCGCGCTGCTCAGCTTGAAATTCGTGTGCAACAGCGCCGCCGGGTTCGTGCGGTTCTTGCCCGAGGCGAACACGACCAGAAATTCCTGGCCACTGAGGCTCATGGACGGGAAGGTCCAGTTGGTGGCTCCAGCCAGGAATTGATAGCCGCCAAGCGCGACCGGCACCGCGGACGGATTATAGATCTCGATCCAATCAGAATAGTCACCGTCCTCATCGCGCAAGCCGGATTCGTTCTCGGCGAGGAACTCCGTGATCTGCACCGGACCGTTGGTGGCTGGCGGCGGGCCGGCGGCCACAAAAACAACGTCCCGCAGATAATTCGCGTTCTGAAATGTCTGCGTCGGGCGCGTGCCCGCCGTCGTCACGAATACGCCCGCGCCCGCCGGGTAACTCAGATTAAGCCCGTTTCCACCCGCCGCGGCGAGGTCGTTGGCAAGAAACGGATAGTTACGTCCGCCCGCGCCGGTCGAGATCGCGATGGTGTAATCGGTGTTGGGCAGAATTGCTACGTCTGGAATATCCAGGTTAGTCCAGCCGGCGGCGCCGCCGTAGGTCCAGGTGAACGGCCCGGCCACCACGGTGTTGTCCGAATTGCGCCAGAGCCGGGCGGTATGGAGGCCCGATTCTGTCGCCAGCGCGTAGACGCGGAGCTGGGTGACGCTGCCAGGAACGTTCGCGCGAAAGATCGTTCCCAGTTCGTAGTAGGTGCCTTCCGGGCCGGAATCATTGCCCGTCTTGCTCGCGGGGAAAAGACTTTGCGGCACGGGCGCAGCGGCGTGAACTCCCTGGCCTAAGCCGGCCAAACCCAGCGCCCCTATTGGAAGCAACAGCAACAGCCGAGACACCAACCACGAGCCCTTGCTCTTCTGAGTGGGTCTCTTGCCGTCGGCTGCCACGGGAAATTTCATGCTTGCTGTTGCTGGGTTGTGAAACAACGGATTGTAACTGGAGCCGGGGCTTCTGGCTATCTTTCTGGGAGCACGGCGTGTCTGACGGGGACCTTCGGTCTCCCTCTCCCCTCAACGGGGAGAGGGCCAGGGTGGGGTGAGAACACCCCACGTGTCCGGGCTTGCTGTGTATCTTGGAAGCACGCTTCAGAGATCTCTACATTGGCTTAGCGGCGTCTATGAGTGTGTGTCTCAGAATGCAACCATCGCGCGTTGGCCACACCAACGGCGAGGCCATAAATCAGCCCAGGGCAAGCCCGCAAAGCGGGCGCCGCCCTGGGTTCAAGGCACATAAGTTTCTGACGCGCCCCAACGCGGGCGCGAGGAATGTGAGTCGTCGAAGATGGCGTGGTTAAACATCCGAGACCCATCGCTAGTGATTGAGGTGGTGTTTGGAGCCGGGCTCCACTGCCGGCTTCAGCTTTCCTGGCGCCCATACAGGGCGCCGGCTGTTTCACCGGTTCTACCCCAGGGCGGCGACCGCTGCGCGGTCTTGCCCTGGGCTGATTTACTGCCGCACCGTCGGTGCGGCTCTCTAGCGTGCTAACCATGCACCCCCCCCGGTTGAGGGTAGAGGGAGTCTCGCCCCGTGACGGGCAATCTTCGGGTTGCCTTCGCGTTCGCCAACTTTAATCTTGCCGCCGCGAAGCGTGCGCGGATGGGAAACACCTTGAAGCCCGCTTAATGCAGATGAACGGCCAACTGAAGAGACACTGCTTTTATAGACGGCATCGGTCGCAGACCGCCGCTCTAGTTAGCAGAGGGCGACCGTGGCTGGGGATGGCTGGTCGCGGTGTGCTCTTGCGCGTCCTGCTGGTTGTCGGCTGGGCGTGTGGAGCTTCCTGCTTGAACCTGTGCGCGGTGGATTTGCCACCCGGATTTGTCGTCGAGACGCTCGCCACGAATCTGAATGCTGCCACCGCCGTGGTCGTCGCGCCAGCCCCTGACTCGCGTCTCTTCATCGCCGAACAGACGGGCCGCGTGCTGGTGGTGAAAGAAAATCGTCTACTGACCAAGCCGGCTTTGACTCTGCACGTCACTGATTACTGGGAGCGCGGCCTGATTGGCCTCACCCTGGCGCCTGGTTTTCCACGTGAACCGCATTTGTTCGTGCTCTACGTGACCGATCGGCCGGTCGTCCATCATGTGCTGAGCCGCTTCACTATCCGTGGGGAGGAGATCGATCCGGCGAGTGAAGTGATCCTGTTCGAAGGCGACGACCAAGCCAAACTCGGCGGGACCGTGCCGGCTGGGCATCAAGGCGGTGTGTTGCGTTTCGGCCCTGACGGCAAGCTCTACGTTTCGGTGGGCGAACAGACCGCCGGCGAACCGGCGCAGCGCCTGGATACGTTGCAGGGCAAAATCCTGCGCCTAAACGCCGATGGCAGCATTCCGCCAGACAACCCGTTCCTGGCCGAAACCACGGGCAAGTATAGGGCGATTTACGCGCGGGGTGTTCGCAACAGCTTTGGCCTGGCGGCGCAACCCAAGGCGGATGGCGGGCGGCTGTTTTTCACCGACGTTGGCGCCAGCGCGTTCGAGGAAGTCAATGAACTGGTGGCCGGAGCGAATTACGGCTGGCCACATACCGAGGGGTTCTCCACGAACACAGCGTTTAAAAATCCGCTCTACGCTTACCCGCCGCTGGTCGGCCAAAGCATTGTCGGCGGTGCGTTTTATCCGCGAACCGGCGCCCGCAACGGAACTCCTCCTGGCGCGCCCGCCTCCGAGACGCGAAGTTCGGCAGAACCTTTTGATTCGTTCCCGGAAAAATGGCGCGGCCGCTTTTTCTTTGCCGATTTCATGAAGCACTGGATCAAAGCACTCGAGCCGGATGCGCCCAGCAATATCCTGACCTTCGCTCGCGGCTTGAACGGACCGGTGGCCACGGAGTTGGCGTCGGACGGTTCCTTGCTGGTGCTCAATCGCGGGGCGGTCTGGCGTGATCCGCAGACGTTTGTGCCCAATGCAGGCTCGCTCCTTCGCATTCGCTACGCCGGCCGCGAGGCCTTGGCGGGAGCGCGCGTCCCGGGGCATCGGCCGACGACGATGAACCACGCCGCACTCGGCTTGCCGATGAACGCGCAGCAGTTGCCGGCCCGCCTGCTGCGGGTCGATTGGCAACATCGGGTGTTCGTCGAAGAGTCGCCGGCATTCTGGCTCAATGACGGCGAGTGGCAGCCATTCATGCGGGTCAAAACCCGCGTCTTCCTGCCCACTCCAGCCAAAGTGCGCGCTAACTTCGATGGCACGATGGATTTTCCTGCGGGGACAGTCTTTGTCCGCGAGTTTTACTTCCCCGCTCCCGGTGCGGGAGGCGAGAGGTCGCGCCCGCTTCAAGTGATTGAACGGCGGCTGCATGTGTTTGGCGACGGCGAGAGCTATGGCGCTTCCTATCGGGTGGACTCACAAGGCGACGCGACCTTGGTGGAAGACGGTGAAACGGCCGAGCTCGGCCAGGGCCACCGGCTGGAGCCGGGAGAAATCCAGCGCCGCGCGGAAATAACGTGGTGGTATCCGGCGCTCGAACCTCGCCTGGGCCGGCCCCTGACCAGTCCGAGTTACTGGATCCCGACTACGCTCGCGGAGTGGAACCAGACGTCCGGAGAAGGCAATGGCAACTCCACCGCGCTGAGGGAATTGCTCCGGATGAATTTACTAATGGATGCAGGCGCAAACGCGCCGGTCTCCCGGCTGCCGACGACTTCGGATTGGCGGTCCGCCGAGGGGCCTGCGGAGGGCCGGGTTCGCGTTTATCTGCAGGCCAATTGCGCTGTGTGCCACCAACCCGGCGGCGCTTCCCGCGGCCTCTTCGATGCGCGGCTCGCCACGCCGCTCGCACAAGCCGGTATTGTGAATGGCGATCTGGCGGCCGGTGACCTGGGCATCGCCGGCGCCAAAGTCGTCGTGCCCGGCGCGCCGGAAAAATCCATCCTCCTGCGGCGCCTGAAGGACACCGGTTTCTTCCGCATGCCCCCGACGCAAATACACAGCGAAACGTCGCCCATCGTGCCCGTCATCGAGGAATGGATCCGTGACCTGGCGGTGGCTGGTTCTGCCGGCAAACGATAAGGGGATGATGTAGACCGTAACGATCGTTGGTTTGTTGAGTATGATACCGCCCCACCCAAAGAAGTATTACATGACGGTCAGCCCGCTGTTCGTCGTCGGCTGTCTTCTTGGACTTCCCACTTATCTCGCCTTGGTCCTGTTGCGATACGGTCTGCACGTGAATTGGTTCGCATTTATGGTGGGCGCGGCCGGCGGCAGCGTCGCGGGCCTGCTCGCCACGATCGTGGTGGTGCGTCTTTTCCCCACGGCCATCACGGAGGAGGGCGTCTATGGTTACTCCGCCTTGGGACAGCGCCGTTTCATTCGCTGGCAGGAAGTGGGGCGGGTGAGGCCATTCACACTCATCTACTGCCGCTATCTTCGCCTCGATCACAGCAATGGAACCGCGACCGTCTGGCTGGCTCTGTTTCAGGGGCGGTCGGAGGAGTTTTGCCGGGAGCTCCGAACCTTGGCGCCGGCCGGAAATCCGATCCTGGAGCACGTGCGATGAACCGACGACGCTTGGTACACGGGAAGGAACACCTCGAACTGCAGAGCTTCCACATGCTCATGACGTGCACGCGCATTGGGGCCATGAACCCAACCCAATCTCGCGTAGCAGCCGAGGTCACGAGGTACACCCTGAGCCTGTCGAAGGGCTCTGATCTTTTTCCCGGAGAACGCGTTTGGGGTAGAGTGAGCCTCCTGACGTCGGCTGCTACCTGGGGGTCGGTTCATGGAACGAGCACGAGGCCTGCCCGCCGTAGCCCGCAGTCGAAGGCGGGACAATTCGCGCGTTTCCGCTTTCCGCTTTCCCGGCTTCGCCCTGCGGGCTACGCCGTGGCAGGCCGCTTTTCGCTTTTCCCCACCCCCACCCAGTATCCAGTAGCCAGCCGGCCGTAGCGTCCGCTAGTGAAGTGTCCCCTAAATAGCTAGGGCTTGTCCCAGGAACGTTCTCGGGACAAAGGCCGAAATCGCCCTTTTCGGGACGAGCTCTAGCTATTTAGGGGACACTTCACTAGTA
>DATLUX010000505.1:0-29305 GCA_035577805.1 Verrucomicrobiia bacterium | reverse complement strand
GCCGACTTCAAAGTTCACCTTCGGCTTCTCGGTGTCTTCTGATTCAGAGATCGTGGCCTTGATGACGGCGATTTCATCCGGGGTCACCGGGATGGGGCGTTCGCCGCCGACGAACCCGATAATCCCAGGCGTTTCCCGGATAAAATACCAGGGTTTGTCCAACACGCGCCGGTTTTCATCCAGCAACAGCATGTCGATATACACGTAACCGGGATGCAGTTTGCGAGTGCTGACGGTTTTTTTGCCGCCGCGCACTTCGGCAACCTTCTCCATCGGCACGAGGACTTCCTGGATGTATTCGCCCATCTCTTCGGCCTTCATCCGCTTCTCGATGCTGTCCTTAACCTTTTGTTCCTGGCCGGACAACGTATGAATGACGTACCATTGGCTTAGCATGGCGTGAGACTAGTCCGTTAGATTCTGATCAACCGATGCACGAAGACGTAGAGCGCCTGGTCGATCGCGACCGTAAAAACGCCCAGGAGAATGACCGAAATAAACACCAGCACGGTCGAGCCTTTGAGTTCGTCCCAGGTTGGCCAAGTGCATTTGCGCAGTTCTTCACGGGTCTCCAGAACGTAATTGCGCAATTTCACCAGGTTGCCGGTATACCACAGCACGGCGAAAGTCACGGCAATGGCCCCGGCCCAGATGGCGATTTCTATGTATTTCCTGTCCACGGTAACAAGGATGAATCGTTATTTTTGTTTGGCGGAGGGGGAGGGATTCGAACCCCCGTTGGCGGTTAAGCCAAAGCGGTTTTCAAGACCGCCGCGATAGACCACTCTGCCACCCCTCCGGGGGCGCCTGCCTGCTGGCAGCGTCTGGCACAGCGTTGTCTGACATAACATTATTCTATTTCGTTGCTCGCTGCGTTTCGCGCGTTGACTGCGTCGTTTTTATTGGCACGGCGTGAGGGACTCGAACCCCCAACCAACGGTTTTGGAGACCGCTACTCTACCAATTGAGCTAACGCCGTAGCCGCACTCGCCGCCGGTTTGTCTGTTCATCACGGAATCTTCTGGACCGCAGCGGCTTTGGCCGCCGGATCTTCAAGGACTCGCATCGTTTTTAGTTGACGACATCGCTGACGCGACCAGCGCCGATGGTGCGGCCGCCTTCGCGAATGGCAAAGCGTTGCCCCTTCTCCATGGCGACCGGCGCGATCACCTCTACCTCAACCGAGACGTTATCGCCCGGCATCACCATCTCGACGCCCGCCGGCAACGTCACGTTGCCGGTCACATCCGAGGTGCGGAAGTAGAATTGCGGGCGGTACTTGTTGAAGAATGGCGTGTGGCGCCCGCCTTCGTCCTTCGAAAGCACGTAGACTTCTGCTTTGAACTTAGTGTGAGGCGTAATGGAGTTGGGCTTCGACAACACCATGCCGCGCTCAACCTCGTCTTTCTTGGTGCCGCGCAGCAGCACGCCCACGTTGTCGCCCGCCGTGGCTTTGTCGAGCAACTTGCGGAACATCTCGATGTCAGTGGCCACCGTCTTGCGGGTGTCCCGCAAGCCCACGATTTCCACTTCATCCATGCGGTTGAGGACGCCGCGTTCAACCCGGCCGGTGACCACCGTGCCGCGACCTTCAATGTTGAACACGTCTTCCACGCACATCAGGAAGGGCTTGTCGACTTCACGAGGCGGCAGCGGAATGAAGCTGTCGATCGCTTCCAACAATTCCTGGATCGATTGTTCGCCTTCCGGCTTGCCGGCCATGGCCGCCGTGGCGCTGCCCCGAATGATGGGAGTCTTCTCGCCCGGAAACCCATACTTGGTGAGCAGGTCGCGGATCTCCATGTCGACGAGATCCAGGAGTTCCTTGTCGTCGACCAGGTCGACCTTGTTGAGATAAACGACAATGGCCGGGACACCGACCTGGCGGGCCAGGAGGATGTGTTCGCGGGTCTGGGGCATGGGACCGTCCGCGGCACTCACGACCAGGATCGCGCCGTCCATTTGCGCCGCGCCCGTGATCATGTTCTTCACGTAATCCGCATGGCCCGGACAATCGACGTGCGCATAATGGCGCTGCTCACTTGAGTATTCGACATGGGAAACGGCGATCGTGACCGTCTTGGTCTCGTCACGAACGGTGCCGCCCTTCGTGATCTCCGCATAGCTGATCTTGGGCGCAAGGCCTTTGCGGTTCTGCACCTCGACGATGGCGGCGGTCAGGGTCGACTTGCCATGATCCACGTGGCCAATGGTCCCCACGTTCACGTGCGGTTTCGTCCGTTGAAAATTCTCTTTTGCCATTGCTGTCTCCTGCGTTCGTTAGTTGTGTTTGCGTTGTTCGATTGATGACTCGAGCCAATGAGTCTTATGGCTTCAGCCGTTCATGACTTCACCCGTTAGAAGCACGGCCCGAAGAGCACTCCCGGCCACACATCGCGTTCCACTTCATTTCTTTGTCATCGTTCGCCGTCCGGTCCCGCTTCCTTCTTCTATTCAGCCTGGAGCCCATGATCGGGATCGAACCGATGACCTCGTCCTTACCAAGGACGTGCTCTACCAACTGAGCTACATGGGCGACCCGGACGCTCACCACATGCCCGGACGAAACGACACAACACCGCGAACCCCGGCTTTCTTTTTCAGAAAGCCCTGAGGGCCCACGGCCTTGCACATTGTTCCGGCCCAATGACTGGGCGGGAAAACTAGGAAAGCAAACGGGGGGTGTCAACGGTTTTTTCGCCCTTTTTTCCATTCCGGCCTCACTCATGCTCCGGGGAGCCCCATTTCAACGGATTCAGGCGGCCCATCCAACGCCTTTTAAAGGCCGTTTCGAAGCTGAACCTCGGCGCCGGGGGCCGGCGGGACGGGCACGGCTGAAGTTTGCTCCTTTCATGAGCATTTCGAAGCTTGGCCTGATCCCGAGTGCCCCAGCTGGGGCCTCGGGCTTGGGTCTCGCCCAAGAGCGCCGGGCTGAGTTGGGGCAACGAACCCAACGGCCAATTGCAGGGACGCGGTTCATTCGCTTTTGCGTTTGACCAGGCTTGGGCGAGGTGGTTAGGGTGCGCCCTCTTTTTTAGTCCAGATCGCGCGGCAAATTATGTTCGGAACGATACGCAAGCATCAAACGTGGTTGTGGGTGTTTCTGGTGGGGGTGATGAGCCTTGGGCTCGTCTTCTTCTTCACTCCCAGCGCCTACACGGACCGTGGGGGCGGGTCACGAGCCGAGGGAGAAAACGGTTCCATTAACGGCAAACCGATCACGCAGGCGGATTATTATGACGCCTTCAAGGAAATCCGCATTGCCAGCTTTTTGCACACGGGGAAATGGCCGGGGAAAGATGATAGCGACGAGCGACTGAGCGGAGAGACGGTTGCCCGGGTGTTTATGGTCAAGAAATTGAAGGAGATGGGGATCGAAGCGAGCGACCGGGCGGTGGGTTTGATGGTTCACGAACAGTTAAAGGATTACCCGTACGAGACGCTGGCTAAGGAGATACTCGAGCCCAACAGCCTTAGCCTGGCGGACTACGAACGTTATGTGCGCAACGAAGCCGGCATTCGCCAACTGATCTCCGCGGCCTCCGTAACCGCTCGGCTCGTCACGCCACCGGAAGCCGAAGCGATCTGGCGCAAACAAAACCAGGAAGCCGCGGGCCAATTGGCCTGCTTTTGGGCCACCAACTATCTGAGTAAGGTTGCGATCACGAATGGGGCGATTAGCAACTTCTACAACAACAGTGTGAGCAGCTATAAGATCCCCGAGCGCCTGATCCTGAGCTACGTGGCTTTTCCCGCTTCAAATTACTTGGCCGAGGCCGACAATCGCCTGTCCAAAATAACCAACCTCAACGAGATCGTCTCCGACCATTACTTCCGGGGCAGCCGGACCGGGACTAACGCCTGGACGGACACCAACGGGGTT
This sequence comes from Verrucomicrobiia bacterium, assembly GCA_035577805.1. Classification (GTDB taxonomy): domain Bacteria; phylum Verrucomicrobiota; class Verrucomicrobiia; order Limisphaerales; family JADJPG01; genus DATLUX01. The sequence continues at coordinate 25,422 of DATLUX010000505.1, read as the reverse complement.
CCGCTCTCGGAGGCGGCCGCCAAGGAGAAGATCAAAGAGGAGATTCGCCAGAATGAAGCCTTGATCACAGCCCGCCGCGCCGCGACGGACTTCGGCACTGAGTTGATCAGCCAGACCAACGCCAACGATTTCGCCAACCTGGAACGACTCGCGACCAACAAATCGTTGCGGGTGCAGGTCACCGCGCCGTTTGTTGCCCGGCAGTTCGGCAGTTGGACCAACGGTCTGGAGGAATTCGACAACGAACCGCCGCCCGGCGCCCGCGCGGACGAGACCGGCCCTGAAACGCTGCGTGATCTGATCCGCCAAAAGGCGGTCACGCTCGCCGACGATCGACCCATTCAATTCAGCCCGATCCTCGGCCGGCAGGGCGCATACATCATCGCCAGAAAAGGCAAGCTCCCCAGCGAATTCCAACCGCTCGAAAAGATCCTGGATAAGGTCACCACAGATTATAAGAATTTCTCCGCCCTCGACATGGCCCGCAAAGCCGCCCTGGCGTTCCATACCAATCTTACCAACGGCTTGACCCTCAAAAAACCCTTTGCCGAACTGTGCGCGGCGGAAAGCGTGCCCGTGATCAGTTTGCCACCCTTTTCGCCGGTGACCACCGCCCTGACCAATGCCGACCCGCGCGTGAACTTGCGCTCACTCCAAGGCGTCGCCGAAAACCTCGAGGTCGGGCATGCCAGCCGGTTCCTCTCCGCCCAACCCGGCACCGAAGGCGGCTATATCTTTTACCTCGCTTCCCGGCCGCCCATCGATCAGGCCAAGCTCAATGAGGAACTCCCCGAATTTGTCAACCGCATGCGCGTCATGCGCCAAAATGAGGCTTTCCAGCAATGGTTCCGCAAACAGGCCGATCAAGCCAAGTTGACGGGCCGCAAGCGGGAAACTTCGGTGAGCAGTCAGAATTGAGGCGGTCCGGGGCTGCGGATCTCCTCTCGATTCGCGGGTTTCCGCTTGGCGCTTTCCGGTTTCCGGTTTCCGGTTTCCGCTTTTCCCACGGCTCGTCCTTCGTCCTGGAACGCAGAAAGGTTTATGAACAAGACGATCAAGCTCTCCTCCCGCCCGACCCAGGAGTTTTGGGAGATCGATGTCCTGTTCGAGGACGAGCATCTGCTGGCGTTGAATAAACCTTCCGGTTTGCTGACGTCACCGGATCGTTACGATCCGGATCGCCCAAACCTGATGCGTTTGTTGCACCGAGGGATTGCCGAAGCCAAGCCCTGGGCACAGCAACGCGGCCTGGTCTATCTGGCCAACGCGCATCGGCTCGATTTCGAAACCAGCGGCGTCCTGCTCCTGGCCAAAAGCAAATCGACCCTGGTCCAGCTCGCCGATCAATTTGGAGTGGATAAACCGCGCAAAACCTACGCCGCGCTGGTGGCTGGGCACCCCAAGCAATCCAGCTGGGAAATCGATGCCCCCATCGGGCCGCACCCCACGCGGCTGGGCCTGATGCGCGTCGATCCCAAGCGCGGCAAACAATCGCGCACCCTCTTCTCCATCCGTGAATGCTATCAGGGTTATGCCCTTCTCCAATGCCGCCCGGTCACCGGACGCACCCATCAGATCCGGGCTCACCTCAGCCACTGCCGCCTGCCCATCTGCGGGGACCGCGCCTATGGTGGCCGCCCGCTCCTGCTGTCCCAGCTTAAATCGGATTATCGGCTGAAGCACGGCCGCGACGAACGCCCGCTTATCTCGACAATCGCGTTGCACGCAGAAGAATTGGCGATCTGCCATCCCGTGACAGGTCAACAGATCGCCATGGTCGCGAATTGGCCAAAGGACCTGCTGGTGGCGGTCCGTTATTTGCAGCGTTATGCCCTGGCGCCGGCTGAAACCGCGCCATCCGGGCCGGAGCCTGGATGAACGCAAGCTAACGAAAGCTGTCCTGCCGCGGAGCCTTGCGGTAAATCCTCACGGTGAACGTAATCACTTTGGTGACAGATTTCGGGGCGAAAGACTGGTTCGTGGGGACGATGAAAGGCGTCCTCCTGCGCGCGGCCCGGCGCGCCAACATTGTCGACATTACGCATGAGATTCCGGCAGGAGAAATTCGGACGGGCGCGTTCGCGCTGGCGGCGAGCTGCCGGTTTTTCCCCAAAGGCACGGTGCACGTCGCGGTGGTCGATCCAGGGGTCGGCAGCGCCCGACGGCCCATCGCGGTGCAGACAACGGACTATTACTTCGTGGGGCCGGACAACGGGGTATTATCGTTCGCGCTGGTTCATGAGACCATCAAACAGGTTCGGGTGCTGGAGAACGCGAAATATTTCCTGCAACCCGTGAGCCGGACTTTCCACGGCCGCGATATCTTTGCGCCCGTCGCCGCGCAACTAAGCAACGGGCTATCCATGCAAAAGCTCGGCCGAACCCTGAAAGATTTCACGCAATTAACCTGGCCGGAAGTGAAGCGGACCGCTCATACGATCGCCGGCGAGATCCTGTATCTGGATCGGTTTGGCAACGCGATCACGAATGTCGAGCGCGCCGCCTTGTCCGATTTGGAACTAACCCAATGCACCGTCTCCGGCCGAGGCAAATGGCGTTGTCCGGTCGGCGCTTTTTACCAGGGCGTGCCGCGGGGCCAACCGGTCGCGCTGATTGGCTCGACCGGCCGCCTGGAAATCGCCGTGAACGGGGGCTCGGCTGCCAAACAACTGCATCTGAGGATCGGCGATCGTGTCGTCCTTCGCCGGCGCAACCGATGAAGATCCTGCGACATCACTGGTGGCTGCTCGCAGCATTTTTCATCGTGGCTCCGGGGCACGCTCGGACCTTCGAGGCGCGGCCCGCGGTGGTCGACAGGGAAGAGGAATTCGAAATCCTCGCCAACCAGCTGCAGCCCGGCGATGAACTAATCCTGCACGGTGGCACCTACTCTCAGTCCGGGCGCCGCGCGGTGCACGTGAAGGGCACTCGGGAGCAGCCGATCCTGATCCGGGCCGCCGCGGGCGAGACGCCGATCTTGACCCGGCCGGCTCCAGATCGTGATCGGCAGAACAACATCGAGTTCGTTGATTGTGAACATTTGCTCGTTCGCGGTCTGCGCTTTCAGGGCGGCAGCTCGGGAGTGCGTTTTATCGGCGGACGTTTCGTCACTTTCGAAGAGTGCGAGATCCTTGAAACCGGCAACAACGCGCTGACGATGAACAGCGGGGATTGCCACGCGTTCGTCATCCGACGCAATCACATTCATCACACGGGTCTCAGCACGGCGCATCCGACCGAAGGTGAAGGAATGTATATCGGCTGTCACAACGGTTCGTGCCGGACCACCGACTCGTTAATCGAAGGTAATTATATCCATCACTTGCGCGGGACCAGTGACGGCGGCAACGACGGGATCGAGATCAAGTTCGGGTCATATGGCAACGTTGTCCGCGACAACGTCATTCATGATACCAACATCGAGCGGCAATATCCGGGTATCTTCGTTTATGGCGGCGGTGCCGGCACCAACCTGGTGGAGGGCAACGTGGTCTGGAACGCGGGAGAAGGCATTCAAGTAGTGTCCGATGCCATCGTGCGCAACAACATCATCTTCCATTGCTCCGCCACGGGCATCACCGCGGCGCCGCATGCGGCGGTGCGGCACTTGCGCAATACCATTATCGTGAATAACACCATCTTCAATGCTCCGGTCGGAGTTCGGATCCGCTGGAGCAACGCGACCAACATGGTCTTCGCCAATAACGCGATTTATTGTTCCGGCGGCACGGCCTTGGATGCGGGCGGTTTTAGCTCGGCGCGCCTGCGTCAGAACTACGTGCAGGGTCGCCTCACCGGCATCGCGTTGGATAACGACCGGGTTTGCGACGGCGGCGTTCCTGCCTCGGCTTTTGTGGACCCGCAGCAATTGGATTTTCGGCCCGGACCAAGCTCGCCCTTGCAAGGACGAGCCGAGCCGGCCTGGGCGCCGGACCGCGATTTCGACGGCCTCCAACGCCACCCGCCCTTCAACGTCGGTGCTTATGAACCGGACGAACGACCGCAGCATCCCGGCTGGCGAATCCAGCCAGGTTTTAAAAAGTGACCCCTAACCGTCCTCGCAAAACTTCAATCCATGCCATCCAACCGAATTATCACGTTACTCATGCTGGCCTCCCTGACCACTCTGGGCACCGCCTGTCACCCCACCAAGAGCAGCGGCACCGCCGGGTTCGCGTCAATCACGATCACCAACCGCATGCCCGACGAGATTCGTCGCGTCACCGAACAGGTTTTTCAGGCAGACGGTTACCAGGCGTTCACGATCACCCCTGGAGAGATGGTCTTTGAAAAAGAAGGCGGGCGCATGAACCAACTGGCTTACGGCGGTTTGATCTCCACCACCGAGGGCGACACCAGAACCTGGATTCGAGTCAAAGCCAGCATCGTCGATCTCGGAGCCGGGACGCGACGATTACAATGCCAGGCGTATGTGGTCCCTCACCGCGGCGACGCCTTCTTCGAGGAAGAAAAGCGGATCTCCAGCATCCGCAGCGGGCCCTACCAGGAGTTGCTCAACCAAGTGAAAGCGCGGCTGGCCCAATAGGGTGGTATAATCGCTTTGACCGGCGCGCTCGATCGCAGAAGAATGCGGCGCTGAGCTCCCAACGTGGGTCTGCGGTAGTCACCATGAAAAACCTTTTTCTCGCCTTCTGCGTTCTCCTGAGCCGGTCAAGCTCGGGTGGTTCGGCCCAGTGGCCTCAATTCCATGGGCCGTCCGGCAGCGGCGTGGCCCCCGACGATCAACCTGCCCCCATCAGTTTCGGTCCGGACAAGAACCTGTTATGGAAAGCAGACCTGCCCCCCGGTCACTCCTCTCCGTGCGTTTGGAACAACCGCCTGTTTCTGACCGGTTATCGAAAAGAATCCAAAACGCTCATTATCCTTTGCCTGGATCGCGGCTCGGGTCAGGTCCTTTGGCGCCAGGAACTGCAGCCGGCGAAGATCGAAAAAGTCCATCGAACCAGCAGCCCGGCCACGGCCACTCCGGCCACCGATGGCCAATCGGTGTTTGTTTACTTCGGCTCGCACGGTTTGCTGGCCTATGATCTCGAAGGGCACTTGCGTTGGGAAAAGAAATTGCCCACTCCCGTGATCCTGCTCGAGTTCGGCAGCGGCACATCCCCCATCGTGGCGGACGGCAAGGTCGTGGTGGATCTGCAGCTCGGCGCTGATTCCCATGTGTTGGTCGTTCGGGCCACCGACGGCGAGACGGTCTGGAAAGCGGACAAACCAAACGCGCGCGGCTGGTCGACGCCGGTGGTCTGGAAAGAAGCTCAGACGGATTGCGTTGGGGTGCTGAACGCCGGCCGGTTCACCGCGTATGACCTGAAAAACGGCAACGAACGCTGGTGGCTGAGCGGCTTGCCCAATCAGGTTTGCGCCACGCCCGTCCTCCATGAGCAGGTGCTCTATCTGAATGGCACCGGGGTCTATGGCGAAAGCGAGAACATCGTCCCGCCTCCCACCTTTTCGGAAGCGTTGGCCAAATATGATCAGAACAAGGACGGCTTGATTGCATCGGAAGAGATCCCGAAGGACCTGCTTTACGTCGATCGTAAAAACTCGGCCGGGTCCGGCAACCAACGGCTGCGCGACATGCTGTTCCGGGGCAAAAAGACCCTGGATGCCAAGGAATGGGCGGCGACGCTCGAGCGGCTGAATAGCTTTGCCACCAGTTCCATGATGGCGAGCGCGGTGATGGCCGTAAAAGTTGGCGGAACCGGCGACGTCAAGGACACTCACCTCGCGTGGAGCCAAAGCAAAGGCGTGCCGGAAGTTCCTTCGTTGCTTCTCTACCGGAACAGGCTCTACGCGGTGAAGAACGGGGGCGTCCTGACCTGTCGGGATCCGCAAGACGGCCGCTCCATCTTCGAAGAACGCCTGGGCGCGCCTGGCGGTTATTACGCCTCGCCGATCGCCGCGGGCGGACGGATCTACACCGCTTCGGACCTTGGCGTGATCAGCGTCCTGCGCGCTTCCGACAAATTCGACGTGCTGGGCCGCATTGAACTCGGAGAACCCATCCAGGCCACACCTGCCCTCGTCGATGGTAAACTTTATGTTCGCACCGAAAAACATCTGCTGGCTTTTGGGGAATAAAACCGTCTGCGGCCGGTTCGCGCTGGCCTGCGTCACTGCCGGGCTGTCCGCCGTGGCCTCAACGGCTGCCGACAAGCTGGAGTCTGTGGACCGGGCCTGGTTCGAAGAGAATTACACCAAACACGAATTCCGGATCCCGATGCGGGATGGCATCCGGCTGCACACGGCGGTCTACACGCCCAAGGACGTGTCGACGAACTATCCGATTTGGATGATGCGCACGCCCTACGGGGTCGGGCCCTACGGCGTGGACGCCTATCCGGAGCCGGCACGCAACATTAAAATTTATGCCCGGGAAAAATTCATCTTCGCCTGGCAGGACGTGCGCGGACGCAACGGATCGGAAGGCGAGTTTGTGCATGTGCGGCCGATCTTGACGACCAAAGCCGGGCCGCGCGACATCGACGAAAGCACCGACGCCTGGGACACCATCGACTGGCTGGTCAAACACGTGCCGAACAACAACGGGCGCGTCGGCCTGAGCGGTATTTCGTATCCAGGCTTCTATGCCGCCTGCGGCGCCATCGACAGCCATCCGGCTCTCAAGGCGGTTTCGCCTCAGGCGCCCGTCTCCGACTGGTTCATCGGAGATGATTTTCACCACAACGGCGCGCTCTATCTGCCACACGCGTTCCGGTTCCTACAATGGTTCGAACAGAAGCTTGAGAAACCCACGCGCGAACAACCCAAGCCGTTCGATTTCGAGACTCCGAACGGCTACGAGTTTTACCAGGCGCTGGGATCACTGGCCAACGCCGATGAACGGTTCTTCAAGGGGCGCATTGCCTTCTGGAACGAAATGATGCAACACGGCACCTACGACACATTCTGGCAGGAACGCAATGTACGGCCCCGCTTGCGCAACATCCATGCGGCCGTCCTGACCGTGGGCGGCTGGTTCGATGCCGAAGACCTTTTCGGCGCACTCCAGGTCTACCGATCGATCGAGCAACAAAATCCGGGGATCTTCAACGCGCTCGTGATGGGGCCCTGGGCCCATGGCCAATGGCATGGCGACGACGGACACAAGCTGGGCCACATCCAGTTCCGGGCCAAAACCTCCGACTTCTTTTGCGAACAGATCGAGCTGCCGTTCTTCAAATATTTCCTGAAAGGCGGCACCAACCTCGATTTGCCGGAGGCCTTCGTCTTTGAGACCGGCACCTGTCAGTGGCGGCGTTATGACGCCTGGCCGCCCAAAAATACCGCCGAGAAAACACTCTACTTCCACCTTGGCGGCAAGCTGAGTTTTGCTCCACCCAGCCGGCAGTCGGGCGACTTCGACGAATACGTGAGCGACCCGCGCAAACCGGTTCCCTTCATTCCCAACATTGCGGTGAGCATGACCCGCGAGCATATGCTGGACGATCAACGCTTCGCCGCCATGCGACCCGATGTGCTGGTCTATCAAACGGATGTGTTGGAAGAAGACCTCACCATCGCGGGGCCGATTACGCCCAGTTTGCATGTGTCCACCACCGGCACGGACGCCGATTGGGTCGTGAAATTGATCGATGTGTATTCAGGCGATTATCCTAATCCCGACCCGAACCCGACTGGCGTTCAGATGGGCGGTTACCAGCAACTGGTGCGCGCCGAACCGATGCGCGGCAAATTCCGGAACAGCTATGAAAAGCCGGAGTCGTTCGTCCCGGATCAAACTGCCAAAGTCGAATGGATCATGCCCGATGCGTATCACACCTTCCGCCGCGGCCATCGGATCATGGTCCAGGTCCAGAGTTCCTGGTTTCCCCTGGTCGATTTAAATCCGCAAACATTCTGCGATATCTATCACGCCAAACCGGAACAGTTCCGGAAAGCCACCCAACGCGTGTTCCGGGATCCCGCGCGGCCATCGGGTGTGCGCGTGCGCGTTCTGGGCCTCACGTCGTCGGGAAGCGTGGCCGCTCCTTGATCGGCTCATCCTTGCGTCGGAAAAGCATGTAACCACTCCATTTCAGCAAGGCGAAGATTCCGGCCGCGAGCAGAAACAGCCGGTCGATCGATCCAAAGAACCCCACAAAAATGCGCGTCTTGTGAATGGCCAACGCCAGCCCAAAGCTGCAGGCAATCAGGATCATCAAGCCCGATAACCGATCGAATCCGGGCACCGCCTCGAACCCGACATTCTTGTGCACGAACACCAAGGCCACCGTCATCGACACCAGGGGAAGCAGGTACACGAGCAGGTTGACCTCCAGCAGATTCTCATTGCGAAAGAACATTGAGTAAGCCGTCAGCACGGCAGAGAACATGCCCGGAACGCACACCGCATAGACCAGCAGGCTGTACACATATTTCCACGGAGCGCTCGCGCCGTTCCCGGGCCCGTGCAGCCAACGCAACAGCCAAGCCATCACCGGCAATGTCCCGAAAATCCCCAGCAGAACCCAGGGATGGCCCCCGGCCCATTCTGTAAGCTCGCGAATCGTCATATGTAATAGTGGTTTTTGCCAAACAACCGAGGCACGAACAGCCCTCTTGCGCTGTGGCTCTCTAACAGCGATCAACAAAACCGGGAAGCGCAAAGCGTAAGCACTCAAGACGTAACGGCACCCCGCTTTCCATCCTTTACACCGTTCCAAACCCACCCGAACAATGCGCCGTGTTTGGAACGCGGCAATTCTCCAAAACAAATCAGCTTCCGCGCGGACCGCAGATCGCGTTTGCGCTCGCCGTGCTGCTGGCCCTGCCGGGCCAGCCGGACGCGGCGGCCGTGAATGGCGACTCTGACAATGTTCACCACTTTGCCATCGATTCCTGGACGACAGAAAAGGGTCTCCCGCAGAATTCCGTCATCACCACGGTGTTGGGGGATGATGGTTATCTGTGGCTGGGAACCCTCAGCGGGCTAGTGCGCTTTGACGGGTTCCGCTTTCGCGTCTTTGACGCTAACAACACGCTGGGCCTGCGCAGCAGTCAAATCGTTTACTTGTTTGAAGACAGCCAGGGTAACTTCTGGATCGGCACCTTGGCCGCGGGAGTTGCCTTGGCCCGTAAAGACGGCTCGGTCACGCGCCTGGACATCGGCCAGGCTGGACAAGGTGGACGGCTCAAAGGAGCTTGCGAAGACGACGCCGGAGCCGTCTGGCTCTACACCGCCGATGGCGAACTGTGCCGTCATCGCAAGGGGCGGATGGACGTGTTTAACGTGGAAGCCGATCGCCCCAGTTATTCGAGGGCGGTCATTCAAGGCGATCGCGGCCGGGTCCTGGTCGGCACCGACCAACAGGTTTATGTGATCGCACCCACCGCGGACCGTGACCCCAAGGAGTTGCCGATCGAACAAACCAACCGTTTGAATCAGCTGGATTTCCTGCTCGCCAGCCCGCGCGGCGGCTATTGGCGACTGGCCGACGGCTCGGTTCAGAAATGGACTCTGGACGGAATGGAAACGGACTTGGGCGCTTATCCATGGCGCAATGCGTTGCGTGCGCCCTGGTCGCAAGTTCGCATCGCCGTGACCTGTGCCTGCGAAGACGAAAACGGGAATCTTGTGGTAGGGACTCTGGGAGCCGGCGTGTTCTGGTCGGACGGACGCGGTCGCTGGACCAATCTCTCCACCAACAACGAGTTGTCCAGCAACTCGATCCTTTCTATGCAACTGGACCGCGAAGGAACGCTGTGGGTGGGCACCGACGGGAATGGGTTGAACCGGATCCGGCGTCATGTTTTTGAAGTGCTGGAAGCGTCTCGTGGACAAGTCGTGCAGTCGGTCAGCGAGGATCCCACCGGCGGCGTCTACATCGGTTACAACAACATCGGAGTCGATTATTGGAATAACGGCGAGTTAAACAAAGTGAACACCGGCCCGGATATGATGAACATGTCCGTCAAGGCCGTGTTCGTGGACGGGAAAGGACGCGTCTGGGCCGGCACCTCCGCGTTGGTCAGAGCGGGTTTGTTCCAATTGTATGAAGGCCAGTTCCAGCGGGTCGCCAGCGCGCTGGTCGCCAACCGGGACGTCTCCGCCCTGCACGAAGACGCGGCCGGACGTCTCTGGATCGGCACGCAAGGGGGCTTGGTCGTTTGGGATGAAACGGGCTGGAAAGCCTTCACCACCCGCGATGGATTATCGGCCAATGATATCAGTGCGATCGCCCATGATCCGGAAGGCTCCATCTGGGCAGGCACGCGCGGAGGCGGTCTCAACCGGCTGCGCGGTGGCCAATTCACCGTCTACCACCGTTCCGAAAGCGGTTTGCCTGCCGACGATGTCTCCTCGTTGCTGGTCGACGGCGATGGGGTGCTTTGGATCGGAACCGAAGGCGGGGGCGTCGCCCGCTTTTATCAGGACAAATGGGCGCGCTATTCCAAAAAGGAAGGCTTGATCAGCAACAGCATCACTTACCTCCTCGAAGATCAGCAGGGTTTCCTGTGGATCGGATCCAGCGCCGGCCTCATGCGAGTGGAGAAAAAAGCCCTGAACGGCCTCGCCCACGGGACCAACGGATTTTTACCGTTGCGCACCTACGGCCAGTCTGACGGCTTGCCGATCGGAGAGTGCACCCGCGGATCCCAGCCGTCCGCCTGCCGCACCAAGCAGGGCACCCTGCTCTTCCCGACCATCCATGGCTTGGCCATGGTTGATCCCACCCAACTCCGTCGCAATACGAATCCGCCGCCGGTCACGATCGAAGCGGTGCTCTTCGGTGGCGAAATTCTGGGAGCCGCCGGGCTGCGCACCCCGCGCCCGCAGACCGCGACCATCCCCGCCGGCCAGGAAGGTTTGGAGATTCATTACACGAGCCTTAACTTGTCGGCCCCGGAACGCGCGCGCTTCCGGTATCGGCTGGAAGATCACGAAAAGGTGTGGTTCGAGGCCGGCGACGCCCGCTTCGCCCGTTACTCCAAGCTGCCGGCAGGCCAATACCGGTTCCGCGTCACGGCCTGCAACGAGGACGGCGTCTGGAACGAAGCCGGCGCTGTCCTCGCCTTAATCGTCCAGCCGCCTTTCTACCAAACCTGGTGGTTCCTCACGGCCGTTTCCTTCGCTTGTCTGGGGCTCATTGTCTCCGCCGTGCGTTATTTCTCAGTGCAAAAGCTCGAACGGCAACTCGCCGTGATGCGGCAACATCAGGCACTCGAAAAAGAACGCGCCCGCATCGCCCGCGATATCCATGATCAACTCGGCGCCAGCCTGACCCAAGTCTCGCTCCTGGGCGAAATGGTCGAAGCGGACAAGGACCAAGCCAGCGAAGTCGAGGCGCACGCGCGCCAGATCTGTCAGACCGCCCGCGATACCACCCGGACCCTGGATGAGATCGTCTGGACGGTGAATCCCTCCAACGACACCCTGGAAGGCCTGGCCAATTACGTCTGCAAATACGCCCAGGATTATCTTGGGGTCGCCGGTGTGCGTTATCGGCTCGATGTGCCCCCCGACCTTCCGCCGACTCCCATCCCCCCCGAGGTGCGTCATAACGTCTTCCTCGCCGCCAAAGAAGCCGTCACTAACGTCGTGCGCCACGCCCAAGCCTCTTCCGTCTGGATCCGACTGAAGCTCGAGCCCGGCCGCTTCCATCTGGAAATCGCCGACGACGGCAAGGGCCTGGCCGGCATGGATCAGCAGCGCGCCGCCACACGAAATGGATTGCGCAACATGCGCAAGCGCATGGAGGATGTCGGCGGCGCCTTCGAGATGGGAGCTGCGCACGAAGGCGGTCTGCAGATTCGCCTGACCGTTCCGCTGACAAATCCCAGGCTGCAATAACGAGCAACCTCACCAGACGTCGCGAAGGCTTGTTCTCCCAGCGGACACGTTATCCGGAATAAGAACCCAAGGAACAGGAGGCAAGGGAACAGAGATGATGCCCGCGTCTTTGCAATCTTGAGTTCTTTGTGGTTCAATCCCGTCCTCCCTTACGTCTGTGTCCTCCTGTTTAATCCCGGCTGGAATAAGGAGGAACGGGCAAAGAGCGATCAACCAACCGTGAGCAGCAAACCGGCATTTGTTAACGCCGCCGGAGGCGATAGAATTGGTCGGTCAAGCCAAGTGGCTCCATCACAACCCATTCCCCAACCTGGCGGATCGGCTTCTCCAACGTTGGCTCCTGCGGCACCATCCCCCAATTCGCTATCTCAGGTCCAAGGGCCGCGCTACTTTCGAGCACGAAATTGCTCCCCGTCTCCGGCCAGGACAGCCGCACTTCCGACTCGGAACGGCGCATCGTCAGCGCATGCGGGATGTGCCAGAGGGCGATGTTCGTGGACGGCGATCCACCGGCCGTGTCGAACACGCCCACGGCCACTAGTTCGCTCCCAGTCGACGCCAAGCCGAAAACAGTGCCCCTTAACCCGCCGGATGCACTGACGCCGGTTCCTAGTGCCAACCAGTTCGCCCCGGTCCACCTCGCTACACGGCTGGCGGGCACACCGCCGATATCTGAAAAACCCCCGCCGACGAACAGGTCTCCCCCAACCACTGCCAAGCTGTCCACTTCGCCCAGATTATTGGCGCCGCCCCCACACTCCAGCCAATCGCTGCCATTCCAGGCCGTGATGTTTGTTGCGGCTATCGAACCTGCCAGCCGAAAGTACCCTCCGGCATAAAGAATCCCATCGTGGAAGGCCAATGCCCGAACTGCCCCGTTCTCCGACCCCGGGAAGTCGACAAGTCTGAGGCCGTACCCGAGGGGGCTCCAGGCCACGCCATCCCAGCGCGCGATGTTTGTCGCTGCCGCTCCTCCAGCTACTCGAAACCGGCCGCCGGCATAAAGGCTGCCCCTTCCGGTCGCCAAACTGTCTATCGTACCCACTCCATCTACCGTAACTATTCCAGATCCCAGGCCAGACCAGTTGGTTCCATCCCATCTTGCTACTTTGCCCACCACGCTGCTACCCGCTATCGTGAATCGGCCCCCCGCATACAGATATTCAGAGTCTGAAGCCAGTGCGAAGACCGTTTGGTTTACGCCTTCCCCAAGTGCGGACCAGTTAGTTCCATCCCATCGGGCAACATTATTGACCACCACATCCCCCACTTGGCGGAAGCTGCCACCCACCACTAAGCCCTCCCGATCGGCAGTCAGCGCATACACCACACCCTGTGATATCCCTACGCCTACCGAAGCCCAGTTGGTCCCGTCCCATTGAGCAAGATTTGTCGCCGCGATACCGCCGATCGAACTGAAAACTCCGCCAATGAATATCTTATTATCAACCACTGTGACTGCGGCAACGCTTCCTCCCTCTACCCCAGGTACGCCAAATCGCACGTCCCAAAACCCGCTGCTGAAACACTCCAGCGGAACGCTGCTGCAAACGGCCAAGAAAATGGAGTGCATCCAAGAGGTCACAGTCGCGAAGTCATCACAGTAAAACCCGATCAACAGCAGCGCCTGTTTCTACCGGCTCTGACCACAGGAATCTCGCAGATCCGCGTTTGACTTTCCAGTCCGAATGCCGTAGTCCCCCGTTTCATGCAAGCTTTCCTCTGTCGGATCGCTCTCCTACTCGCCGCTGGGACCGGCTCTGTCATGGCCCAACTGGATCCAGCGAAGCTCGCGAATCTAGACACGCGCAGACAAAACGGGGCTGGTGGTGTTACGTTCGCCGTTGATCGTGCCGCCGCTGCGGCTGATTTGCAGAAGCGAATCCCTGGTCTTCGCATCCATCTGGATGAAGTCGTCGCCTCTCCAAAATTCATTTACAACAGCGAAGGCTTCCTTAGCGGGCCAGACAGTGAAGAGAATAGACTGCCACCACAAGACTTGGATATGATCGCAAAGAGGGCTGCTCCTGCCTCTCCAGAGGATCCGTACCGTCCGAATGAGCCGATATTCTCGTTCGGAGAGGCTTTCCAGGTAGCCAATCCCAATCCGCTCAGGCAATGGATCCGCAACTTCTCCGTTTGGTGATTGAACGCATGCCCACCACCGTTTCCATTGTCGAAGACAACGATCAGTTACGCAGCACGCTGGCCCGGATGATCGATCGGGCCGACGGCTTCCAGTGCGTGGGCCAGCATCCATCCGCAGAAGCCGCGTTGGAGGCTATCCCCAACGAAAAGCCCCAGGTCGTTCTCATGGACATCAATCTCCCCGGCATGAACGGGGTGGAATGCGTGCGCCGTTTGAAGCAGCAATTACCGGAAACGCAAGTGATCATGCTCACGGTTTACGAGGACACGGAGAACATCTTCAACGCACTGGCGGCGGGGGCTTCGGGTTACCTGTTGAAGCGCACCCCAAGCGCGGAGATCCTGGAGGGCATCCGCCAGGTGTTGCAAGGCGGCTCGCCCATGACCGCGCATATCGCGCGCAAAGTTGTGCAATCATTTCAGCGCGCGCCGGCTTCGCCGCAACCTACCGAGGATCTGTCCCCGCGCGAACGCGAGGTGCTCGATTGCCTGAGCCAGGGATTTCTTTACAAGGAAATTGCGGAGAAACTCGGCATCAGCTACGAGACCGTCCATACCTACATCCGGCGCATCTACGAGAAATTGCAGGTGCGCACCCGCACCGAGGCAGTGGCGAAGTTCTTAAAGAGGTGACGGACGAAGAGGGGTTGAAAGGGTGCTGGAGTTTTTCCGGTAACGCACGTCCCCTTGCATTCTCACCCCTCACCCGCCTTCGCCCTGCCGGCTACGGCGGGCAGGCCCTGGCCCTCTCCCCGTTGAGGCCGTTGAGGGGAGAGGGTGATCGGTTGCTGCCAAAGCAAATGCTCACGCACGCCGGACGGCGGCAACAACGCGAAGTCGTTCGCGGCGCTCCGTAACCATTTCCGGATCTTCTCGATGCCGGGATCGTTCGGGTCTAGAAGTTCGTGAACCTCACGCATGAGACACTTCCACCGGGCTTTCGCACACGGATTGGATATCCTCCTGCCAGCAGAGCATCTCGAAGGGCGACGCCGGGGGCGCGTCCGCGAGCCATCGCTGAAATTCCACCTCCGCACCGTCAAAAAGCCGATTGAGTTGAACCGCCGCTTGCCCAATCAAGGAATCGTCAGCGGCTGGGATGGTCACCTGATTTCCTTGCCTTCCGCGAAACCAACCTGCGGGCATCCCGACCAGTCCGCGCTGCGGTTGAAAGCGCAGCCAGAGCAATCGCAGCAGCACCCGATGCCAGGAAAACACCTGCGCTCCAAACGGGCCGGCGAAGGACCATCCCGTCTCCGGCAACGTAGCCACGGTCAACGCCAACCCTTCCGGAAGCGCGCGCCAGACCAGAAACCGTTTCGGCCCCTGCCAGACACCGGCCCGGTTGAACCGCGGCTTCAGATTCAGCAACAACTCCGATTCCCGACGCAACGCGGCTTGTTCATCGGCATGTTCCTCCCACGCGATTCGCCGGACCAACCGCAGCAAACGCAACGTGCGCCGCGGCATACGATCCGGATTGGCCACGCGATAACTCCCCAGCCGATGCCGCAGACTCTTCGCTTTGCCCACATACAGCACCGCTTCATCCGCCCCGTGCATCAGGTAAACGCCGGGTGCTTCCGGTAATCGTTGGAAGAACGATTGGCCCAAGCATTCCACCAGGGGCTGGGGATCGGGCCAAAAACGTCGTTGCGCCGGTAACACCCCTCCGAAATGCCAAACCCCGCCAGAAAGGGAAAGTGCAAAGGAAGGATTGGCAGAAAAATGGGGGCAGAAAAATAAGCTCGCTGCCCGGGTTGCCACGCAGAAGCCGACTCGTTTCGTGACGCGCTGCAGGAATACGTTTGACATTGCTTAGGGCATATACTAGACAAATGTCTAGATTCGTGTTTAGCGTAGATCTGTTCGTGCGAACTTTATTGTGCAACGGAATCGAACAGCGGCAGCCCGAAGGGCTGCACCCATCGTAGCCGAGGGCAACGCCCTCGGTGGTGGTCCGCAAAAGATTCCCTCGCCCTGAAAGGGCACTCCAAACGGCGTAGGCCCCGACGGAGGCTTCGATCAGAGAACGCAACCGATGGCGTGAGCGTCACCAGATCGAGGGCATCACGTTCGACATGAATAGGCCGCGAAACCGCAAATCCCATGCCTCTTCTCACTCCAACGCAACGCCGCGTGTTCGAGTTTGTTCGTGACCGTTTGTTGCACGAGCACGCGGCACCCACCTTACGCGAAATTGCCGAAGAATTCGGGTACCACAGCAAACGCGCCGCGGAATGCCATCTGGAAGCATTGATCCGCAAGGGCTGGCTGACGGCTGAGCCGGGCAAAGCACGCTCTCTTCGGATCGGACCTGCCGGAGGCCCAGCCCGCGGACGTATTGTGGATATTCCGCTGTTTGGATCGATCCCCGCGGGATTCGGACGCGACCGGGAACAGGAAGCCGAAGGCTGCGTTTCGGTGGACATCGATAGCATCGGGATTAAACCCACGCGCAATACGTTTGCTTTGCGGGTCGTGGGCGATTCGATGATCGGCCGCCATATTCTCGACGGAGATATCGTGGTCCTCGAACACGGGCCGGACCCACGTCCGGGCCAGGTCGTGGCCGCCTTGATCGATCGCAAGAGCACGCTAAAAACCTTCGTGCTGAAGAACGGCCGTCCTTTTTTGAAAGCCGAGAACCCCAAATACCCGGATCTTCTTCCTTCGGAAGAATTGATGATCCAAGGGGTCTTACGCGCCCTGATCCGGAAAGCAAAAGAATGAACTACGCCGAAAGAAGCCGCCGCCTGCCGACTGCCAATCGATCGCTCTGCTAGAGACTCAATCCGCTTCACCGTTCACCGCCAACTGTTCACCGCTCATGCCCGTCATCGTTCATCTGGATGCCGACGCCTTCTTCGCTTCCGCGGAGCAGGCGGGTGATCCGCGTCTGCGCGGCAAGCCGGTGGCAGTCGGCGGAGAAAAACGCGGCATCATCGCTTCGGCTTCCTACGAAGCACGTCAGTTTGGGGTCTACACTCCGATGCCCACCGTGCGGGCCCGGAAATTGTGTCCGAAACTGATCGTCCTTCCCGGCGACTTCGAGCGGTACGAACAATTCTCCAACTGGATGTTTGGTTATTGCTACGATTTCACCCCGGACGTGGAGCAGACCTCGATCGACGAAGGCTATTTTGATCTGACCAGCGCCACCCAATCGCCGATCGAGATCGCGTTAACCATCCGGCAGGCCATCCGTCAGAAGCTTAAGATCACGGTCAGCGAAGGGATCGGAACTAATAAGTTGATCAGCGCCGTGGCCTCCAAACTCACCAAACCCGACGCGTTTAATTACATCCCTGCCGGAAATGAGGCGACGTTCCTGCGCCCTTTGCCGAACAAATGGTTGCCGGGCGTCGGACCCAAGACCAGCGTGCGCCTGAACGCGGCCGGCCTGCGGCACATCGGGCTCATCGCGTCCACGCCGCTCGAGTTGCTGGAATTGTTGTTGGGCCGGCAGGCCTGGGCTTGCCGGCAGTTTGCCCGGGGCATCGACGAACGCCCGCTCATCCCGGTGCGTGAACCGCAGAAATCATTCAGCCAACAGGAAACCTTCGCCGCGGATCTCACGGATGAAGAGTATATCGAAGCTATCTTGCGCCGGATGGCTGATGATCTGTTTGCCAAAGTGCGCGCGGAAAAACGCAGCATCCGCACCCTCACGGTCAAGGTTCGCTACAATGACATGGCCGAGGATCAGGTCGCCGAAAGCCTCTTGGAACCGACCGATCTGGAAACGGACGTCTACGGCCGCCTGCATGGTCTGCTCCGGCAGGCTTGGAAACGGCGCGTCAGCCTGCGGCTCGTGTCGCTGAAATTATCGAACGTCTACGACCACCGCTTTCGCGCGGAACTCCCGCTTCAGGTCGAAGCGCACCGTCAACAGGCCCAGTCACGATTGGCCGAAGCCGTCGATGAATTGCGCCAGGCCCGCGGACATTCGGTGGTATTACGCGGACACGACCTGATCCTCTCCCCATCTCGTAGCAGCCGACGCTTGGAGGCTCACTCGGGAGAAAGCGGGAAGGGAGAAAGCGGAAAGCGGAAAGCGGAAAGCGGAAACGCGGCATCCATCCCTTCTCCCGTAGCAGCCGACGTCAGGAGGCTCACTTCGAAAAAGGCGGCGAGCCGCACTCCGCATTCCGCACTCCCGCCTTCGCCTGCGGCTACGGGCGGGGCGAGCCGTACTCCGCACTGGTATGTTCCGTTGCGGGCGCACAGTCATTATTCCTTTCTCGACTCGACGGTGTCTCCAGCGGGTCTGGTGGCTTTAGCCAAACAACACGGCTTGTCCGCCATCGCTTTGACGGATACCGGCAATCTGCATGGCGCCGCCGAATTTGCCCTGGCGGCCAAACAGGCCGGAATCAAGCCGATCTTCGGCGTGGAATTATCGGTGAACGACCGCCCGCTCCTGCTTTATGTCGAATCGGTGTCCGGTTACCATAATCTCTGCCGGATTCTCTCGCGCCACGCCGAACGGACGGCTGAAGCGGATGGTGATTCGGTGGCCGCTCAACAGCGGCGCTCATTTTGTCGCGCAGAACTTGCCGGATTCACCGATGGATTGTTGGCGGTGAGCGGCGACGTCGATCTCGCCGAGTTGTTCTCAGGCCGTTTTTATCGAATGGTAACGGCTCGGGAGATGCCGGAGGACTTTCCGGCCGTGGCCTGTCCGGCCATTCATTACGCCACGCCGTCGGATCGGCTCAAATACGACATCGTCCAAAGCATCCGGACTCTGACCCTGCTGCGGCAGGAGCATCCGGAGAAGAAGGCCGGGGGCCGGTTTCACTTTCGCGCGCCGGCTGAGATGATGCAGGCGTGCCGGACGCATCCGGACTGGGTGGAACGGTCGCACGAGATCGCGGACCGTTGCTCGTTTGATTTCCCGTTCGGCGCGCCACAATTTCCCGATTACACGCCGCCGGACGGCTCGACGCCGCGCGCGTTTCTGCGGCGGTTGGTGCAGGGCGGGCTGGAACGTCGGTACGGCAAGCGGGCGCCGCAATTTGCGCTGCAGGTTGAAGCAGAACTGAACATCATCGCGGCCGTTGGTTACGAAGCCTATTTCCTGGTCGTGTGGGATCTGTTGCAGCAATGCCGCGCGCAAGGCATCGAATGGATCACCCGCGGCAGCGCAGCCGACAGTCTGGTCTGCTATTGCCTGGGCATCTCCGACGTTTGCCCGATTCGATTTGATCTGTACTTCAAACGATTCCTTAACCCGGAACGGATGGCTCTAAACAAGCTGCCGGACATCGACTTGGATTTTCCCCATGACCGCAAGGATGACGTGGTGGAGTTGATGTTCGCTCGTTACGGCAAGGAGCATTGCGCCGTGGTCGGAGGCTTCTCGACCTACCAGGCCCGCGGCGCCGTCGGTGATGTCGCCAAAGTATTGGGCGTTTCCGAACAGCAAATCCGCCGGTTCACCGAACAGTTCCCCTGGTCGAGCGCCCAGAATCTGGTGGAACGCCTGCGCGAGAACGTCGAGTGCCAGGATCTGCCCCTGGACGAAGAGCCGTACCGAACCGCGCTGGAAATGGCCGCCTTCCTGGACGGCGTTCCGCGCTGCCCGAAGATGCATCCGTGCGGCGTGGTGTTGTCGCGCCAACCTATGTACGAATTGACGCCCACGTTCATCGCGAACAAGGGCTTGCCCACCTCTCATTACGACATGGACGCCGTCGAAGCGATGGGCCTGGTCAAGATCGACATCCTTGCCCAAGGCGGCCTGGCCGTGATGCGCGACGCCCGGGAATCCCTGGCCCACCGCGGAATCCAAGTAGATCTGAATGCGCTCGAACCGTGGGAAGATCCGAACGTCTGGGACATGATCGCCCATGGCGGGGCGCGCGCGGTGCATCACATCGAATCGCCTGCCATGACCAGTCTATGCCGGATGTCGCATGTCCACGAAATCGATGGGCTTATCGCCATCGTCTCGGTGATCCGGCCGGGCGCGGCCAACGAATCGAAGAAGATCAAGTTCACCCGCCGTTATCAGGGCATGGAACCGCCCGAGTACCCGCATCCGTCCCTGGAACCGTGTCTGCGCAGCACGTTCGGCCTGGTGGTTTACGAAGAACATATCCTGCAGATCGCCGAAGCTTTTGCCGGTCTTTCTCCGGGCCGCGCGGACGTTTTACGCCGGGCGTTAGTGAGGCAGAAGAGCGAGACGATCGCGGAAATCGGGACTGAATTCACCGCCTCAGCCCGCGCTCGCGGACATTCCGACGCCAAGATCGCCGAAGTCTGGGAGTTGGTCACCGGATTTAGCGGCTATGCGTTCAACAAGGCGCACAGCACCGCTTACGGTGTGGAAGCCTATCAGGCGGCCTGGTTAAAACGTTATTATCCCGCCGAGTTCATGGCCGGCGTCCTCACCAACGGCAAGGGGTTTTATCATCCAGTGGTTTACATCCTCGAATGTCATCGGCTCGGCTTGAAACTTTTATCGCCTTCCGTCAATAAGCCTGGCCCGGCCTTCGCCCCTCGGAGCCAGACGATTCGCGTGCCGTTAACACATATGAAGGGCCTTACCCAACGCACCGCCGACACACTGCTGGCCGCACGCCAACAAGGCGCGTTTCAGTCGATGGCCGATTTCTTTGCGCGCGTGGCTCCGACCGGCGAGGAATTGGAAGCTATGATTCAAGTCGGCGCCTTCGATGAATTCGGCGAACCGCGCACACGCCAGTTTTGGGAAGCGCAACATCTGCGGCGATTCCTCACCTCTTCGGCGGAACGCCAATTGAGGTTTCCGCACTTCGCACTTCACCCCGCTATCCCCGCCTTCGCCTGCGGCTACGGGCGTGGCAAGCCGCACTCCGCATCCCCCACTCCGCACTCCGCATTCCCGCCTTCGCCTGCGGCTACGGGCGTGGCAAGCCGCACTCCGCACTCGAATGAGCCTACGCACCGTGAGCGTCTCGAAGCGGAAACCAACCTGTTCGGATTTGCCATCAGTGGACATCCGCTGGAGCTTTTCGCCGAGGTGGCCTGGGACAGTTACTGCCCAGTGAATCAGCTAGGCCAGTTTGTCGGCCAAGTGGTAACGACGTGCGGCCTGGTCGTCGAACAGCGGACGCATCACCAGATCACCGGTGAGCCGATGAAGTTCCTGACCTTGGCCGACTGGACCGGCATGGTGGAAACAGAGTTATTCGCGAAGACCTACAAAAGTTACGGCTTGGCCACCGTGCGTTACCCGGTCCTGGAAGTGCAAGCGCGGGTGGAACCGTTCGAGAACGGGCGCGGATTTTCCCTGCGCGCTCTCCGCGCCGGCAGACCGCGCACGCAACCGAAGAATGCTGCAAGATCCGTGTCGCCTGCCGCGTGAGTATCAGGTCCCACAACTCGCCGAGATCAGGGTGCCACGATCCGGTAGAATCGCATCGAATACACAGAAGCGTTGGTGTCAGTGAAGGTGAAAGGACTAACGGTCGGCAGCAGGGAGCCGATTTCCACCCAGGCGTTGGGATCCGCCAGGTTGGTGGTCGCCTGAATCAAAACGGTTTGCAGAACGGAGCCGCCTGCGGAGGAAGTGAATTGGAAGACTCCGCCCGCAGCGGACGCGCCACCACCCAGGAGCGGAGAAACCGGGATGGGATTAACCACCGTCGGCCCGTAGTTGAAGCCGGAGGCGTATCCCTCCGCATCATAGGCCCGAACGCCCCATTCATGGATCGAACCGGGAATCAGGCCGGTGATCGTCACTGTCGTGTTGGTGACGCGCCCATAAGATGCGGAAGTGACACCATTATTGATCCATCCCCAGATTTCATACGAGGCAATTGCCACGGGGCCAGGCGACGGGTCCCAGCTGAGAGTGATACTCGTGGAGGTCAGTCCAGCAACTCGCAAATGAACCGGCGGCTGTGGGCTTAACGTGGTGGCCGTGATGCTGGCGTAACCAGAGGTGCCTCCTGGAGCAGTCGCTGCGACGTAATAGGTCTGAGTCAGTCCCGGAGTCAGCCCAGTCAGCGTGATCGTAGACTCTCGGGTGGTGCTCCCAATCTGCGTATACCAGATGGTCGCCCCGCTTCCTTTCGGGTCGTGCAGGACATGCCGAAGATGAACGCTGTAAGTCACGGGACCAAAGAGCGCACTTTCAGGATCCCAGGACAAGGTCACCGAGTGTTCGGTCACGCCGACAACCGTCAAGCCGCTGGGAACAACCGGCGGTGGGTAAGGAACGGCAATAACAAAGCTCCAATCGACATAACCGGCATAGTTGGTGGCCCGGATGGTCACCGCATTGGAACCGATCTGACCGGCCTGCGGTATCCATGTAATGGCGCCGTTATACGCATCCACCGCCATCCCCTCAGGCCCATTCAAAAGCACATAAGCAGGCGGCGGATTGCCGGTGGCGTCGATGCTGGAGACGTACTGAACCTGGTACGTGGCGGAAACGTCAGGATACGTCACGAAAACCGGGACGCTATCAGGAAAGTTCAATCGTTGGCTGCGCCAGACATCCCCGACCGCTGCTCCACTGCTGTCCGTACCTCCCATCACAACCAGCCGACCCAAACTATCCACGCCCATGGCGGCGAGGGTTAACCCCTCGGGTAGAGGTGTTGTGATGGTCCACGAATTAGCGACGGAATCGTAGATCTGAACGACATTGGTCACAACCTCACCCAACGCGCCGCCCGCAACGTAAATGCTTCCATCCGGCCCTAGCGCGGCCGCGCTGCCGGCGACGGCGACGGGCATGGGCGTCATCGCAGCCCACTTGTTTCCGCTGATGGAGTATCGCAAGACAGCAGCGGATTCCGAGCCGGCCATGGTATTGGTGCGTCCGCCAAAAACGTAGATGAAGTTTGTGCGATCGAAAATCGCGGGGAAATTGTAGAGGGGATTCGGAAGAGCCGCAATGGGAGCCCAAGAGTTCGAGTCTTCGTCGTAGCGTTCAGCGGATGAAAGCGGCTGTCCACTGGCATCCAATCCGCCGAGCGCGTAAGCGCGGCCACTTCGGTCCGGTGCATAACCCAAGAAGGAACGAGCCACGCTCATGGCATGCAGGACTTGCGGCGTGTCACCAGAAGGGCTGTAACCAATCACTGTATTCAAGGAAGTGGTTCCGTCACTGCCGCCATACACAATTACCATCCCGCCGTTCGCCACCGCCCCCGGCGCTATGCGAACGCCAGACAGTTCCGGCAAGTAAGTCCAGTAGGCGTTGGTGGCGCCAAGGCTTTGAGGATAGCTGCTAGGAAATTCCAAGGAATTACCCCCAATCAGCAGGTTGTTCCCCCGCGCGATCACCGCGGCCGCTCCGCTCAGCGCATTATCGAGGGATGGCCCGGGAAACCAGGCCAACGGCGCGGCCCACAGGCCGGCGCTCATCATCAACCATGACAAGACCGTCAACCCACGAAGCGAATGGATTTTCGTTTTCACGAGGTGAAGAAACTCTATGGCCTGAATTCTTGCGGCAGCAAAAGGCGCCGATTGTGTCGATGGCCCCGGCAAGCCGATTCAACCCTTTGTGCCAAAGTGGCGGCATTGTCAAGCCGCCAGCGGGCAGTGTCCTAATTTGAATCGCGAACTGTAGCGGCGGTCTATGACCGCCGCCTTTCCGCTCCTTTTCGTGCACTCGCGGCGGTCGTAGACCGCCGCTACCGCCAAATTAGGACAGTACGCGCCAGCGCGTCTTGCCGCCTCGAGAAGGCGCTCTATTTCACCAGCCGAAAGAACTGCGTGAATCCTTCTGCCAGGATCGACACTCGGTTCTGGCCGTTGGTGCTCAAGACGGGTCTGGGCACGTTGGCCCAACCGGACTCCGGACGTAGCGTGGTCGCCGTCTGTAAGCGGTAACCCGCGCTGGGCGCCGGCCATACGATCGATACGGCCAAACCTTCACGCCCGATGCCGAGAGCTGGCGGCGCATTCGTATAATCGATCATCCACACCGCGCCCGTGTTGCGGTTCAGATAATAGAGACGCCCCTCGGCACTGACCTTCAGGTCAATCGGACCGGCGAGATTCGAGGCGAAGTCTGAAACCGCATTATGATTTTTGGGATCCAGACACCGGATCCAAAGGCCGCATACATCCGCAAAAAAATAAACGCCGCGATATTCAGCGGGGTACTGAGCGGCCACGGGATTATAAAAGGAACCCCCCGTGATGGCGCATCCATTGGTAGGCAAGTCGCCATGTTCATATTGAAAGAGCGGATCACGAAACGCAGCTTGGGCACTCATGCAGTTTCCCTCGCAATATGGCCAGCCGTAATTCGCGCCGGGCACGCCCTCGTCAATCTCCTCCCAAACACCCTGACCGACATCATTGATGAACAAGCGGCCGGTGCCGGGCTGCACCGCAAACGTAAAGGGATTGCGCAAACCAAAAGCCCAAATGGCACGATTCACGCCCGTCGCCAGCATGAAAAACGGGTTGTCGGATGGAATCGATCCATCCGTATTGAGGCGCAGGATTTTCCCCAGCCGATTCTCGAGGGTCTGGGCATTTGAGCCGACGCCGTTCTCCCCCACAGCAACGTAGAGCTTGCCATCCGCGCCAAAGTGAATCGCGCCCCCGTTGTGATAGGTCGCACCCAATTCCTCCAAATCTAGAATCGGCAGCTCGGTCCCCTCAAGCACCACATCCCCATCCGCGGTAAATCGACTGACCCGGTTATGAACCACCGGAGAAGGCACCGTGTAATAAAGATAAATGAATTGATTGGTGACAAACCCCGGATCAAACGCGATTCCCAGCAGCCCGCGTTCGCCCGTGCTGTCCACCGCCAGCTGGACGAAAGGCGTATCCAGCAGACGGAGGTTCTTGATCACGCGCAGTTCGCCGTTCTGCTGGCAGACGAACAGACGCCCATCCGGCGCAAATTCCATCGCGGTGATCGCCGGGAATCCTTCGGCTACCAGCGATTCGGAAAAGCCCGCCGGCAAGGTGGCGCCGAAAAGCCCCGGCACGGACGCGCCAGACAGAACCAGGCTGACGCCAATCAACCAGACCGCCCGCCGACCCCATGCGTGGTGGGGCAAAACCACGAAAGCAACAGTCCAGGCTGCGATCAAATGGAGAGCCTCCATCTGCTTATGCACACGCATTGGGGCCATGAACCCAAATCTAACGTAGCAGCCGAGGTAACGAGGTACACCCTGAGCCTGTCGAAGGGCTCTGATCTTTTTCCTGGAGAACGCGTTGGGGTAGAGTGAGCCCCTTCGACACGCTCAGGGCAGGCTTCCTGACGTGGGCTGCTACCTGAGGGTCTGTTCATGGGTAGTTTCCATCTGCTTATGAGCGTGAATTGCGGCCATGAACTCAAGCCAGTGTGAACGGCGGCGGAAAAATGGTCTGAAAATGGCGCCGTAAAATTTCCCTCGAAACGAAGCTCCAGAAAGCAAAGAGCCGGCGGGTTTTGGCCCACCGGCTGAGAGCTGAGGAGCCGCCCTACTCGGGTTCCTCGATGC
>DATLUX010000504.1:0-17346 GCA_035577805.1 Verrucomicrobiia bacterium | reverse complement strand
ACTCTACCCCAACGCGTTCTCCGGGAATAAGATCAGAGCCCTTCGACAGGCTCAGGGTGTACCTCGTGACCTCGGCTGCTACGTGAGGTTGGGTTGGGTTCAGGCCCCAATGTGCGTCCGAAATTCGGAGGTCGAAGCTCTCTCCCCATGAACCTGACATTCAGGAGCTCGAAAACTCTTGGCCTTCTCACCCCTCATCCCGGCCAGGGAACCAGGGAACCAACTTTGCGACGCCGTTTGGATGGATCCGTTGGGATAATCCTGCTAGCGCGGGCCACTTTTTTGGCTACGGGAGGAGAAATTCAGCTCGTGCGCTCACTTTCTTAGTAAGCGGACCAGGATTTCTGGTCGAGCGAAGACTCCGAATGCTTCGCAACTCCGGAATTCGGCTCGTTTGGCCAATTTACCTGTCCGTTGAGCCAATCTTCCGGGGTCTGCGGCAGGATTTGTGGCGTGGCGTAGGAGAATCCTGCGACACTCACCCAAAATTCTGGTTTGGGAACGAGAATTTCTGCTTACGTAAGCAGAATTCCTGGTCGCGGAGCAGAATTCCTGGTCGCCGGAGCAGAATTCCTGGTCGCCGGAGCAGGATTCCTCGTCGCGCACCACAAAGAAGCGGTGCGACGGACCTCCAGTTAGTAGTCGATCCTTTTGGTCTTGGTCGAGGTGAACCGGGAACCCTGAACCGAGAACCCTGAACCCTGAACCGGGAACCGCACAACGGCATTTTCGGACTTTCACTGCCTCTGCCCTCTAGCTCATGCTCTGCCCACCACCATGAAACCAGGTTCGACTCCGATTTCCCGCGTTTTGATGGGCTTGCTCCTGGGACTGTTTGTTCCAAACGCAGGCCGGGCGGAGTTTATCGAGTCGGACGTGTGTGTTTATGGGGCCACGGCAGGGGGCATCGCGGCGGCGCTGCAAGCAGCGCGGATGGGCAAAAGCGTGGTGATCGCGGAGCCAGGCCGGTTTCTGGGCGGGATGACGACCAGCGGCCTGGGGGCCACGGATATTGGCAACAAGGCAGCCATTGGCGGGATTGCACGGGAATTCTACGGACGGGTGGCCAGGCATTACTCGAGCGCAGCTGCCTGGAAATATGAAACTGCCTCCGAATATTTCAGCCAACGCAGCGGCGGCCAGGCGCGGGCGTCCGATTTGAGTTCGGTCGATGCCACGATGTGGACCTTCGAGCCGCACGTGGCCGAGCAGATTTTCAATGACCTGTTGGTGGAGGCGAAGGTGCAGGTCTATTTTGACCAACATCTGGCCCATGTGCGCAAGGATGGCGTCAAGATTCTCGAGTTGGTGACGGAGAATGCCAACATGTATCGGGCCAAGGTCTTCATCGACGCCACGTACGAGGGCGATGTGCTGGCCAAATCCGATGTGTCCTTCGTGGTCGGACGCGAATCGAACCGGGAATATGGTGAGACGTTGAATGGGATACGGGCCGAGACCCCCAAGCACCAGTTCCTGGTAGCCGTGGATCCGTATGAGAAACGAGGCGACACCAATAGCGGTTTGTTGGCATTCATTCAGACCGGCGAGGCCAGCAGCCCTGGACAGGGCGACAACCGCGTCCAGGCGTATAATTACCGGCTTTGTTTCACCACCAACGCGGACAATCGTTTGCGGTTGGAGCCCCCGAAGGGATATGACCCAGCCCGCTACGAACTGCTGGCCCGTTACCTCGAAGCCCTCGTCGGCGCGGGACGCAAGCCGGTGTTAGCCGATTTCTGGAACCCCATCTGGATGCCCAACCAGAAAACCGACATCAACAACAACGGACCGTTCTCCACCGATATGATCGGCGCCAATTGGGATTACCCGGAAGGTTCTTACCAAACTCGCGAGCGGTTGGAATCGGAGCACGAGGATTACACCCGCGGCCTGCTCACGTTCCTCGCCACCAGCATGCGTGTCCCCGAAAACATCCGAAACGAAATGAAACGTTGGGGCCCCTGCAAGGATGAGTTCCGCACCACCGGCGGCTGGCCGCACCAGCTCTACGTCCGTGAAGGACGCCGCATGATCGCCGACTACGTCATGACGGAAGCGCATTGCCGCGGCCAACTGAAAGCCGACGACTCGGTGGGGCTCGCTGCCTACAACATGGATTCCCATAACTGCCAGCGCATCGTCATAGGCGCCCGGGTCGAAAACGAAGGCGATGTGCAAGTGCCCTCGATGAAGCCCTACCCGATTTCCTATCGGGCGCTCACGCCGAAACGCAGCGAGTGCGAAAACCTGTTGGTGCCGGTCTGCTTGTCCGCGTCGCACATCGCTTATGGTTCCATCCGGATGGAGCCGGTTTTTATGATCCTGGGTCAATCCGCGGCCACAGCCGCCTGCCTGGCCATCGACGCCAAAGTGCGCGTGCAAAAGGTGGACTACGAAAAATTGCGCAGCCGTTTGCTGGCCGACCGTCAAGTGCTGGAATGGGGAACCAATTCCGCGCCGGGTTCCAAAGGCAGCACGCCGAAAGCCAAGCCCGCTGCGCCAAAACAGCCCTAGCATGCCGGAATGGGCCCACTCCCAAACCCAGCGTGCCTCACAAATCTGCCCCGGTTGGGCAAGGGAATGGGGGCAAGGGAATGGCGGCCTTTTTAACTTCTATTCAAGAAACCACTTCTCGATGCAACCATTGGAAGCGCCCCCGCGCTTTTTGCAGTCACTTCTCCCGGCGCGTCTCTCACCAGATCTTCGCGCGCACGCTCGGGTCTCGCCACATCGGGGCGCCTTCCTTGATCGCAAACGCGTCGAAGAACTCCTGCGCATTGACATGCGCGCCGATCGCGCGGAGCTGCCCGGGCGAGTGCGGGTCCACCGTGATGCGTCGGCGCAGTTCTTCATCGCGGATGTTCGTGCGCCACAGCTGGCTTAAGGAAAGAAAGAAACGTTGCTCGGGCGTAAAACCGTCGATGCTCCGGCGTTTGGCAGGATCCTTGGTCAAGGCACGTTCCAACGCTTCATACGCGATGGTCAAGCCGCCCAGGTCGGCGATGTTCTCACCCAAGGTAAGTTTCCCATTCACGTGCAGGCCGGGCCGCACCTCATAACTGCTGTATTGATCCACCACTTTCTGCGCGCGCGCCTCGAACTCTTTCGCGTCCTTTTCCGTCCACCAATCCTTCAGATTCCCGTCGGCATCATACTGGCGCCCCTTGTCATCGTAACCGTGAGTGATCTCATGACCGATCACCACCCCGATGGCGCCGTAGTTAATCGGGTCGTCGGCTTCCAGATCGAAAAAGGGCGGCTGCAGAATGCCGGCCGGGAACACGATCTCGTTTTGCAACGGGTTGAAGTAAGCGTTGACCGTCTGCGGAGTCATGTGCCACTCGGTTTTATCGACCGGCCCGCCTACCCGAACCAATTGACGGCGTGATTCGAAGAGGGCCGCCCGCGTGACGTTCCCCCACAGATCATCGCGGCGAATATCGACTCGGGCATAGTCGCGAAAATGATCGGGGTGCCCGATCTTCTGGGTGAAGCGGCTGAATTTGGCCAGCGCTTTGGCGCGCGTCTCCTCCGACATCCAGGAGACGGAGGCCAGACGATCGCGAAAGACATCGCGCAAGTTGCCGATCAACTCGGTCATGCGCGCGCGCGCCGCCGGCGGGAAATGTTTTTCCACGTAGAGCCGGCCTACCGCTTCGCCGATGGCGCCGTCGATGGTTTTGGCGGCCTTTTGCCAGCGGGGTTCCTGTTTCTCCTGGCCGCGCAACGTTTTGCCGTAGAATTCGAAGTGGGCCGTCTCGGCCACCGCATGCAGGAACGGAGCGGCGCTGCGCAGCAGATGCCAGCGCAGGTAGATCTTCCAATCGGCTAAGGGCCGTTCCTGGATCAGCTGGTTTAATTTCTCGAAGAATTCCGGTTGCCCGACCACGACATAAGGGATCGTGCGCAGCTCGGAGGCATCCAGGTAAAGGCGCCACGACAAGGCCGGATAACCGGAGATCAAGGCGGCCACTTCGACCTTGTGGTAGTTCTTGATCGGATCGCGCATTTCGACCCGGGTGCGGCTGGCTTTGGCGAGGGCAGTCTCCAGATCGATCACCACGCCGGCGTGCGCGGCCGCCGCGGCCGGCTTCTCTCCGAGCAGAGTGAACATCCGCACGATGTGCGCCCGATACGCCTCACGTTGCTGGGCGAAATTGTCGGTCAGGTAATAGTCGCGATCCGGCAAACCCAGCCCGCCTTGATTCAATTCGAAGGCGTAGATCGAGCTGTTCCGAGCATCGGGCGAAACCCCGGCGTTAAACAGGCCGTTCACATCACGTTGATGCAACTCCGCCGCCAATTGGAACAAGGCCCGGCTCGAACGCACCTGGTCGATCCGCTCCAGATCCCGCTGCAATGGTTGGAAAGCCAGTTTTTCCAGACGATTGGTGTCCATGATGGAGGCATAGAAATCGCCCACCTGCCGGCGTGGGGTCCGCGCTGGAGCACTGCGGTCCGAGCAAGTTTCCACCAGGATCTCGCGCAGCAAATAGAGGTTGCGTTCCTGGAGCTCTTCGAAGCCGCCCCAGCGCGATTTGTCCGCCGGCACCGGGTTGTTCTTCACCCAGGCCCCGGCGGCGAACTGGTAAAAATCTTTCCCCGGCTCGATGGCGCGATTCATGTAATCCAGCGAAAAACGGGGGATCGCGGGTGGATTTTCTGCCCGGCCCACGGCCGGGCCAATCAAAACGCCGGAGCTGCCCAGGATCAGCCCCGCCAGTAGAAAACTTGGTTTGTTCACGCGGCAGATCTAACCGCAAACCGGGCGCGCGAACAAGCCTCGCGGCAATTGTGATGTGCTACATGTTAAGAGGAAGATACACAGGCGCGACTCCCTCTCCCCTCAACGGGGAGAGGGTTGGGGTGAGGGGTGAGAGCGGTCCCGACGGCCTACCAAAACCATGGGCGTATCTTAGATGCGCGTTCTGCTGTGCGTGCGCATGATTGGCTAAAGAGTTGCCGCAAACGGGGGCGAGCTGATAAGATGGTTTCTATTCGTGCAAACGCGTTCGGCCGTTGCCGGCATCGTCATCCGGCCCGGGCAATGTTCGCGCTCGTGCGATCGTCCCGGGCCATTGATCCTATGAACCAGCTGTTGCCGGCCGTTGCCGGTATTTGCCTTTGTCTGTGTCTGCCACTCCTCGCTGCCGATCCGTTTCTGGCCGAGTTCATGCCCGACAATGCGCACACGTTGGCCGATGAAGACGGCCAATTCACCGATTGGTTGGAAATCCAGAACCCGGGCCCGAGCACCGTCAATCTCCAGGGCTGGTTCCTCACGGACGACCCGCGGCGGCTCAGCAAGTGGAGCTTCCCTGCTGTCACCGTGGCGCCCAACGATTACCTGGTGGTGTTCGCCTCCGGCAAGAATCGCACCAATGCAACGTCGCAGTTGCACACGAGC
Organism: Verrucomicrobiia bacterium; assembly: GCA_035577805.1. Classification (GTDB taxonomy): domain Bacteria; phylum Verrucomicrobiota; class Verrucomicrobiia; order Limisphaerales; family JADJPG01; genus DATLUX01. Next base: position 11,936 of record DATLUX010000504.1, on the reverse strand, counting down.
TTTCAGCTTAACGCCGGTGGCGGTTATTTGGCTTTGGTCAAGCCCGATGGAGTGACGGTGGCCAGCGCCTTTGCTTATCCGGCGGTACGGGAGGATGTCGCGTTTGGCGTGGCGCAGAATCGCGTCATCACGTCCGTGCTCAGTGATGCAACCGCGCATGTGCTCGTCCCGACGACAGCGTCGGACTTGCCGGCGGACTGGAACCAACCGGGTTATGTACCCGACAACCGTTGGAGCACGGTGCCGGCGCCTGTGGCCATCGGATTCGATACCAACCGCGCGGCCGGCCTGCCTGTAAACGTGGCGCGCTCCGGCACGGCCATCCAAAGCACAACCTCCGGTTCATTCGTCCCCAAGCTGGCCATCAACGGCAGCCTGGCGGATTTCAGCCATACTTTGGGCACCGATAACGCCCCGTTTTGGCAAGTCACGCTGACCAACCAAATGGCCATTTACAGCGTGGTTCTGTTCAACCGCACGAGTTGCTGCGGATCGCGTCTGCGCGATATCACGATCGAGATCCTCTCCACCAACGCCGCCGGGACGGTGACAAACTATACTTCCGCCTTGCTCAACCCGGAGAACGCCGGCTGGGTTTACCAAAACGGCCCGCCCTCCATCACCAATGACCTGGCCGCGCTCCCCGGCGGCCCGGTCTACGGACAAATCGTGCGCGTGCGCCGCACGCCGGACCCGGACCTGTCGGGCACGGGCGGGCAAGGCAATTCGGACGAAGCGGCCGTGTTGTCACTGGCTGAAGTCTACGTGAACGCGGCGGCGGCGGCCGGCTTGCGCCCTTACTTCATCACCGATCTGCAGACGCTCATGTGGAACACCAACGCCTCGGCGTTCATTCGGTTGCCATTCAGTCTTGCGGCTATTCCGGACACGCTCCAACTGCAGGTTCGGTACGACGACGGGTTCGTCGTCTGGCTCAATGGGGTCGAGGTGGCGCGGCGCAATGCACCGGCCAGCCTGGCCTGGGATTCGGCGGCCACCGAGGACCGCTCCCTGGCGTCCGCTTCCATCCGGGAGACGATCGATCTTTCGGCTGGGTTGAGCCGTCTGGTGGTGGGCGCCAACGTGATGGCCGTGCAACTGCTGAACAGTTCCGCGGCCGACGCGGATGCGTTATTTCAACCGGAATTGATCGCCGAAAGACAGGAAACCGCCCGGGACGTTTATTTGGTGGACGCCACTCCGGGCGGGCCCAACACCACGGGTTGGTATCTGGATCAGGTGGCCGACACGCGTTTTAGTGTCGATCGCGGATTCTTCACGGAACCGTTTTCGCTTTCCATCACGTCGGGAACGCCGGATGCGGTGATTTATTACTCGTTTAACTGCGATGAACCAGGGCCGGGCAACGGCCAGCTCTACACGGGCCCGTTGCTCATCACCAACACCACGGTGGTCCGCACGCGGGCGTTCAAGCAGGACTGGAAGGAAACCGACGTGGATACGGCGACCTACCTGTTCGTGGGAGACGTCATTCGGCAGGCGCCCAACTGGCAACAGAATCGGGTGCCGCCTCCCTATTTCCCGGCCACGTGGGGAGCCAACGCGGTAGATTATGGGATGGATCCCAACGTCGTGACCAATTACACGCTGGCCCAATGGCAGGAAGCCCTCACCCAGATCCCGTCGCTGTCGGTCGTCACGGAGATGCCCAACCTGTTTGATCCGGCCACGGGCATTTACGCCAACGCCCTGCAGCATGGCATCGACTGGGAACGGCCAGCTTCCATTGAATTCTTTGATCCGGCCGAAAAACCCGTCGGTCAATTCCACGAGAACTGCGGCCTGCGCATCCGCGGCGGCTACAGCCGCAACACCTCCTATGTGAAACATTCGTTTCGCGTGTTCTTCCGGCGCGAATATGGCGCCGCCAGATTGCAGTATCCGATCTTCGGCCAGGCCGGAGCCGATGAGTTCGACACGTTCGATTTGCGGACCAGCCAGAACTATTCCTGGTCGCTGGGCGACACGCACGAGACGATGGTACGCGAGGAGTTTTGCGAAGAGACACTGGGCGCGCTCGGTCAACCTTATCGGCGCACGCGTTATGCGCACCTTTATCTCAACGGCCAGTATTGGGGTCTTTACGAATTCGATGAACGCCCCGAGGCGTCTTATGGCGAAACCTACTTCGGCGGCAGCAAAACCAACTACGACGTGGTCAAATGCGGCAATCACGTGGCTGGATTCGTCACGGAGGCTACCGACGGCAATATGACGGCCTGGTCGAATCTCTGGAGCATGTGCCAATCGATGCGCGCCAACCCGGCGACGTCCAATTATTTTCGCATTCTAGGCTGTTACCCGGACGGCACGCGCAACTCGGCGCTGCCAGTCATGATCGACGTGGATAACCTGATCGATTACATGCTGGAGATCTTTTACAGCGGCGATGGAGACGCCACCTTGTCTTCGTTTTTGTCCAATAACCAGCCGAACAATTGGTTTGGGATGCGCGATCGCACCAACCCTGAAGTGGGCTTCAGGTTTTTCAATTCAGACACCGAACACACGTTGGGCTCACCCAATAGCCAGGTGGATCGCACCGGGCCGTTTGGCGGATCGAACGAAGGCAACTTCAGTTTCAGCAATCCGCAATGGATGCATGAGGAACTCATGCGTAATGCCGAATATCGCACCCGCTTCGGCGATCATGTGCAGAAACATTTCTTCAACGGCGGTGCGCTCACCCTGGAAGCAGCCACCAACCGGTTCCTGGCCAAGGTCGCGCAAATCAACAAGGCCATCCGCGCTTACTCGGCGCGTTGGGGCGATGCCGGCCGCGAACCGCCGCTCGGCGAAGTCCAGTGGGCAGCCGAAATCAATTCGATCCTCACCACTTGGTTCCCATCCCGAGCCAACCTCGTCCTGGCGCAACTCCGCACCGACGGGCTGTTCTCCTCGGCCGGCGCCCCGCAATTCAGCCAGGCCGGCGGCGCGGTGCCGGCAGGGTTCAACCTGGAGATGGCTCACACCAATCTCACCGGTGTGATCTATTTCACGCTGGACGGCTCTGACCCACGGCAAGTGGGTGGCGCCGTGGCGGCCTCCGCCCAGGCCTACGCGGGGCCTTTCCCCATCAACATGCCCACCGCCGTCCGCGCCCGCGTGCGCACGGGCACCAATTGGAGCGCCCTGGTCGAATACGTGTTCCATCCACCGCAGGACTTCAGCAAGCTGCTTCTGACCGAGATCATGTACCATCCGCCCGCGGCCGGTTTAACGGACGGTGATGAGTTCGAGTTCCTTGAATTTAAGAATGCCGGAACCAACACCCTCAACGTAAGCGGCCTGACCTTCAGCAGCGGCATCACTTTCACTTTCACCAACGGCACCACCCTGGGCCCCGGCGCATTTCTCGTCCTGGTCCGCAACACCGCCCAGTTCGCCACGCGTTATCCCGGAGTGCCGGTGGGCGGTCAATTCGCCGGCGGACTGGCCAACGGCGGGGAAACCCTGACCCTGTCGCATCCAACCGGCACACGGATTCTCTCCGTGACCTACGATGATCACGCTCCCTGGCCCGTTGCGGCGGACGCTTTCGGCTTTTCGCTCGTGCCCATGCTCGTCAACGCGAATCCGGACCCGGACAACCCGTCGAACTGGCGGGCCAGCACGGTGCTGGGCGGTTCGCCCGGAACGGATGACCCGGACACTTCGATCGCGCCCGTGCGCATCAATGAAGTGTTAAGCCATAGTGAAACGGGATCGGATTTCATCGAACTGTTCAATCCCACCACCGAGTCGGTGGACATTGGCGGCTGGTTCCTGACCGACGATCCCAGCGTTCCCCAGAAATATCGTATCCCAGACGGCACCCGCTTGGCGCCGGTCGGGTATGTTGTGTTTGAAGAAGCCCAGTTCAATCCCAGCCCAGGCGCAAACAGCAGCTTCTCCCTCAACGCGCGCGGGGACGAGGTCTACCTCTTTAGCGGGGACGCCCAGACCAATCTCACCGGCTACAGTCACGGGTTCGCTTTCGGCGCCGCGGCCGACGGGGTCGCTTTCGGCCGTTACGTCATCAGCACCGGCGAAGAACGTTTTCCGGCGCAATCGATCGCGACGCCGGGGTTGCCCAATCGCGGTCCCCGCGTGGGACCCGTGGTCATGACGGAAGTGATGTATCATCCGGACGCAGGCGGCGATGAATTCATTGAGCTGAAGAACATCAGCACCAACCCGGTTTCGCTCTTTGATCCCGCCAATCCCGCGCATACCTGGAAGCTCACCGGGGCAGCCTATGCCTTCCCGGCAGGCTTGGTGCTTGGACCAGGCGAGCTGGCAATCGTAACCAGCGCGGACGCGGCCACGTTCCGCGCGCGCTACGCAGTGCCTGGCCGCGTGGCTATTCTGGGCCCTTACCCCGGATTGCTCCAGGACAGCGGTGAACGACTCGAGCTGCAGCAACCGGGCCTGCCTGACACGAACGGGATTCCGTATTTCACGGTGGATGAAGTTCGTTACAACGACAAAGCCCCCTGGCCGCCGGCAGCGGATGGCAGCGGCGCCTCACTGCAGCGCAAGAACCCGCGCGCCTACGGCGATGATCCCGCCAATTGGGAGGCGGCGTCGCCCACGCCCGGCACTGATTATCCCGGCGGCCAATCGCCCAGCTTCCTCACCCAACCGCAGAGTCAGATCGCCCGCGCCGGCGACACCGTTTCCTTTGGTGTGACCGCCGCAGGCGCGCCCCTGTTGAAGTTCCAATGGCGGTTCGGGAGCGATTCAATTCCCGGCGGCACCAACGCAACGCTGGTGCTGACCAATGTGCAATCGGCGCAGGCCGGCGACTACAGTGTCGTGGTCTTCAACGATGCCGGTTCGGCGGCAAGCACGCGGGCATCGTTGACTGTGCTGCTGCTGCCGCGCATCCTCACTCAACCGACCAACCAGTTCATTCGCCCGGGCGCCACCGCCGCCTTTACCGTGGTGGCGAATGGCACCGGCATTCTCCGCTATCAATGGCGCATGAATGCGGTGGACATCCCAGACGCCACTGGTCCCACCTATATCCTCCGTGACGTGTCCGCCCTCAATGAAGGGGTCTACCAGGTTGTGATCACAGACAACGTCGGCCAGATCACCAGCACACCGGCCAGCCTGCTGCTGCTGGTCGACCCGATCATCGTCCAGGATCCCCTCAGTCAAGCGCTGCTTTCCGGCGGCACAGTCATTCTCAGTGTGAGCGTGACGAACACCGCCACGCTACCGGTCGGGTTCCGCTTGCGCCGAAATGATCTGCTCTTGCCTCCGACGTTCCCCGGCGCCTTCCAGGTGTTGACTCAGCGAACGGCCTTCTTCCGCCTCTCCGGAACCAACGCCATGGTGCCCTGGACCAATTACAGCATCGTGGTGACCAACCGCGCCAAACCCACCGGCAACGTCAGCGCCAACGCGTTCCTCACCTACCTCGCCGATACCGATCAGGACGGTCTCCCCGATGAATGGGAGCTCGCGTTCTTCGGGTCCGCCACCGCGGCGAACCCTAACCTCGATAGTGATGGCGACGGCATGTCCGATGGCCAGGAGTTTGTGGCCGGCACCGATCCGACCGATCCCTGGAGTTTTCTGAGGATCGATCCCCTCGACCCCGGCGCCGGGGCCAATGCCAAGCTCACCTTTCTGGCCGTGTCGAATCGGACTTATTCCGTGGAATTCAATGATGCCTTTCCCGCGACCGCGGGGACCTGGGCGACGCTGGCGAACATCCCTGCGCGAACCTCAAACCGCTTTGAGATCGTGATCGACCCTCAGCCGTTGACGAACCGCTTCTACCGTCTGGTCACGCCAAAGACGCCGTAAGACACACCAGCGCTCTGGGGGAAAAGCGGAAAGCGGAAAGCGGAAAGCGGAAACACGGGGGCGTCTTCGGGAACGAAGGGTTCAAGGTGCAAAAGCAGATGGGGGCTACCCATGAACCGACCCTCAGGTAGCAGCCGACGTCAGGAGGCTCACTCTACCCCAACGCGTTCTCCGGAAAAAGATCAGAGCCTCGTTACCTCGGCTGCTACGTGAGATTGGGTTGGGTTCATGGGTCCAATTCACGTCCGAAAATCGGAGGTCCCTCCTACCCATGAACCTGAAAATGATCCAAGCTCTCCATGTGCAGGGGTCGGCGCGCGGGATCCGCGGTTTACTGTTTCGCGGGCGCCTCCGCCTTAATCGGCGCCTTCATGGTGCTTGCCTCTGTCTCTTTGAGCAGCTCGTCCAGGGCTGTGTCGATCGATTTGGCGCCGGGGTAACCCACCCACTTGAATCGGATCAAGCCCTTGGGATCAATGACGTAGTAAGTCGGGGTGCCGCGCGCGCTCCACTTGACGGCGATGTCACGGCTCGACCAAGAGCGCCAGTTCAACTTCTCTTTTTCCATCACGGCCTTGAGCTTCTTCGGAGGGTAGTCGAAGCCGTGGACGCCGAGCAGCGCGAATGGTTTTCCTGCCAGTTGTTTCACGAGCGACCGCTCGTGGGGCCAGTTGGCCCTTCAGGTAGGTCAGAATTCGGACCAGAAGTAGAGCAGCACAACCTGGCCGCGATAGTCGCTCAACCTGAAGGGGCGACCGTCCTGATCCTCGCCGCTCATGTCCAGCGCCATCTTGCCCGCCGCCAGATGACGAATCTCAAACAGGTCCGTTTTGGCCACGTCAGCGACCGTCTCGTTGTAGGGCAACTTCACGTCTCCGTATTGTGCGCTGGCCCGCTCGTAGAAGGTCTCAGCTTCCTTCATAACGCCGGCAGGGTCTTGCTTCCGCAACCCGTCCATGTACTCCTTGCCGAACACATCCTCGTACCGTTTGGCCAGCTCCGGCTGCCCCTTGAGCACTTCCAGCTTCTCGACGCGGCCGGCCAGCAACTGAGCCAAGCGCAGGCAGGCTGCCGCCTGGACTTCCCGATGCGGATTCTTCTCCAAGACCGTGCGCAGAAACGTCTCGCACTCCGGACGGAAACCGAAGTTGACCCGCTTGCACGTCTCGACGAGTCGATCGCTCTCGAGATAATCGCGGAGCATTTGGGCAATCGCCTTGGCCTGCGGGCTTTCTTTGCCCCAGCCGGGATGCGAAGTGTACGTGTTCAACCAATACTCGAGCGTGACCACCTGCGTCAGCGCCTCCAGCGCAAACGGTTCCTTGGGGTTTTTTTGCACCAACTCCAACAATCTTACCGTCGCTTTGTCCATGCGCGCGACAATGGCCTGGCGCTCCGCGTCGTTCGTGGATTGGAAATAAGTCGGCCCCGCAGTTTGGAATTCCCTGAGCAACGCTTGATACTGCTCCGCCGGCGCGGCCGCCTTGCCCTGGTCTTGCGCCGCCACGCCGGCGGCAGCGAAGGCCAGAACGCAACCTGCATGTCGAAACAGTCGGTTCATAATCAATCTGATACCGCTCGCTACGAATCAAGCGAGCCGCCAGCGCGGCAGCAAAGCCAGCGCGCCCGGTTAGGCACCGCTGGGCGTTCTAGCATGTTGGCTCCAAGCAAGACAACCATTTGTCTCGCGACGGCTTTTCTGGGGCGCGGCGCGCCAAAAGTAACTGTTACCCGAGGCGTGGCCGCGGCGCGGAACGGACCCGCTTGCCTTCGAACGCAGCATTCAGAGTGATGTGGAAGCAGGCCGCAAAGCCGCCGCTTGTCTTAACATCGCCCGGTTCGAACGCCTGCAAGCCGAGGTGGATCTGGCGCGGGTTACCGGACAGCTGCCGCAAAATAACACTTGAGCGATCCTCTTTTACACATCCGGCGGCGGCTGTTACACCTCAGCGCATGCCGGATCCCAACGCATCGCTGTGGAAGACCTTGTCCGCCAGAAAACGCCTCTTCGTGATTGCCGGACCCTGCGTGATCGAGAGCGAAGCGTTATGCTTGGAAGTGGCCCGGTCCCTGCAGAAAACCTGCGCGCGCCTGCGTCTGCCCTACATCTTCAAGGCCAGCTTCGATAAAGCCAATCGCACTTCCGGACATTCTTTTCGCGGACCTGGACTCGGGGAAGGACTGGCCGTCCTGGCGCGCGTGCGGGCGCAGGTCAAAGTGCCGGTCCTGAGCGATGTGCATACCGAAACCCAAGCCGAACGCGCGGGTGAAGTGGTAGACATTCTTCAGATCCCGGCGTTTCTCTGTCGCCAAACGGATTTGATCGCCGCGGCGGTGCGCACTGGCAAGATCGTGAACATCAAAAAAGGACAGTTCCTCTCTCCGGCCGAGATGGGTCAAGTCGTGAAGAAAGCCGCGGAAATGGGCGGACGCAAACTGCTCGTGACCGAACGCGGCACCACATTTGGCTACAACAACCTGGTAACCGATATGCGCGCGTTGCCCCTGCTGCGCCGGAGCGGGTTTCCAGTAGTGTTCGATGCGACACATTCCGTGCAGTTGCCTGGAGCGGGCGGGGATAAATCCAGCGGCCAACGCGAGTTTGCTCCGCTGCTGGCGCGTTGCGCGGTCGTCGCCGGAGCGGATGGCGTTTTCATCGAGACGCACCCAAGTCCGGACGAGGCGTTGAGCGACGGGCCCAACATGATCCCGCTGGTTCAGATGGCGGGATTTCTGGGTGGATTGGCGAAACTGCACGAAGCAGCGCGGCGACTTTAGCCTTCCGTAGCAGCGTTGCGAAGGCGGAATGCGGAATCCGGAATGAGCCTCGTTACCTCGGCTCCTACCCAATTTTGTAGCAGCCGACGTCAGGAGGCTCACTCTTCCCAACCTCACGTCACGACCAGATCAGAGCCTCGTTACCTCGGCTCCTACGGCCCAAAAGCCTCTGGACCATGCGGCAACGATCGTGTGAGGATGCGCCGACTTTGAAACCAAACGCTGAACGGATATCAGGATGGCTGTGCGCCGCAGGCTGGGGCATTTCTGTCCTCCTGCTGGTGACCGGACCGTCCCTGGCGCAGGTCAGCCGCTTTGTAAAAGCCAAGAACTTCAAGTTCCCCGAATATTACGAAAGCCTGCGGACCGGCCAGATCCAGACCAACCGGCTGAAGGCGCTGCTGATCGGGGCGCAGGGCCAATATTTGTCGAATGACCTTTTTCTGCTGAACCAAATGCAGTTGGACTATTACGAAATGAACGGGCGCACGAGTCTGGTCGCGCGGGCGCCGGAATGTTTGTTTGACGCCGAATCGCGGGTGGCTTTCTCGACGGGGCGTCTGGAGATAGTGGGGTTAGGCGGCGGCCTGGTTGTGCATGGCCAGGCTGGATTCGAAGTGCGCATGACGAATTCCACCATGAGCCTTTCCAATCGCGTTCGCACAGTCATCCGCCAGGATGTGATCCAAGCCTCCCGGAAATGAACGGCCTATCCCATCCCGTCTCAAACTCGCGTCCGAAACTTTGCCGGCCAGAACGGGGATCGACCAGAGGCACCCAGGGGGCGGCAGCCAGACGAATTATTCGGCCAAGCACCTGGTTCGCCGTCTTGGCGCTGGTGTTGGCTGCTCTCTTGACCCGGATTCATGGCTCGGCCCAGGCCGAGGTCAAGACGCCGACGCCTTTTGCCTCGACCAACCTGATCATCACTTCCACCAACGGCAGCGATTTCACGACCACCACCTGGATTTCGCGCGGGGATGTGCGCGTGCTGGACGCCCAGCTCTACATGGAATGCGACCTGTTAACGGTGTTGCTCCAAACCAATAACCCACCCGCCACGCCCGGAACCAGCGCGACGCCGCGTCCCCGGCCGGCCCCCGCCGGCGGCGGCCTGACTAATGTCGATGCGCGCATCGACCGGATCATTGCCGAGACGAATGTGTTGATCATGACGAAAGACGCAACCTTGATCGGCGATCGCGCGGTCTACACGCAGAGCAACGAGATGGTGGTGGTGACGGGCGTGCTGGTCATTGCCGAGACCGAACGGAGTTATACGTTCGGAACGCATTTCGAGTTCGATTTGAAAACCAGCCAGGGATCCATCGTGGGTCCGCACGTCATGGAACTGAAAGTCTCGAGCCCCGGCAGCACCAACGCGCCCCGGATCGGCGCGGGCCTGGATCGACGCATCCATCCCAGCTCCAAGCCTCGCGAGACGCCGCCCCCCAAATAACCGTTCGCCGTCCATGAGCCTGCTCCGCACCGACAAGTTGATCAAAGCTTACCGCAAACGGCGCGTGGTCAACGGCGTCTCGATCTGCGTCGAACCGGGCGAGATCGTCGCGTTGCTCGGACCGAACGGCGCCGGCAAAACCACCACGTTCAACATCATCGTCGGGGTGGTGCGAGCCGATGACGGGGCGGTGTTGTTTGAGGAACGCGCGGTGACGGGCAAGCCGATGCATCAACGGGCCCGGTTGGGCATGGGGTACCTCACGCAGGAACCCAGCGTCTTCCGCAAATTAACCGTCGAACAGAACATCCTTGCCATCCTGGAAACGTGCCGTTTGAGCCGGGCGGAACGGCGGCTGCGCCTGAAACATCTGCTGGAGGAACTGGACCTGACGCCGCTGGCGCGGAGTTATGCCTACACGTTGAGCGGAGGCGAGAAACGGCGCCTGGAGATCACACGCGCGCTGGTCACCAGCCCCAAGTTGCTCATGCTCGATGAGCCGTTCAGCGGCATCGATCCCATCGCCGTCTACGAAGTGCAGAAGATCATCCGCCGGCTGAAGGAGCGTGGTTTGGGCATCCTGATTACGGACCATAACGTGCGCGAAACATTGAAGTTGATCGATCGCGGCTACATCATCCACAAGGGCGAGGTGCTGGTGGAAGGTCCGTCCGAGTTCCTGGCCACCGATCCCAAGGCGCGCGAGATTTATCTCGGACCGGAATTCAACATGTGAGGCCTCATGCTACGCGACCTGGTTACCGTTGAGAGATTCTATACCCAGCAAGCCAGCGCGCTGGAATTGCGCCTGATGGCCGGAGCCAATGGCCTCAAGCGCATCATCCGTGAGCCCACGGTGAACCGGCCCGGCCTGGCTCTGGCGGGGTTCACCAAATATTTTGCCAGCAAACGCGTGCAGGTGATCGGCGCCGCCGAAGCCACCTTCCTCAAATCGTTAAACAAAACCGAACGCGAAGCCCGTTACGCCGATCTGTTCTCGCACAAAATCCCCTGTGTCGTGTTTAGCCGCAGCTTGCGTCCTGATCGCCAGTTCCTGAAAGCAGCCGAAACCGCCGGCGTTCCCATCTTCCAATGTCCCCTCATCACGATGAAGTTCATCAACCTGGCCACCCTTGCCCTAGAGATGATGTTTGCTCCGCGCGGCACGGAGATGGGCAGCATGGTGGATATCCTGGGTGTGGGCGTGATCGTGCGCGGTGAGAGCGGCATCGGCAAAAGCGAATCCGTGCTGGCCCTGATCGAACGGGGTTACAGCCTGGTCTCCGATGACATCACGAAAGTCATGCTCATTGATGGCCGGGAAGTCATGGGCACCAGCGCCGAGTTGACCCGCAATCACATGGAAGTGCGCGGCATTGGCATCATCAACATCGCCGCCATGTTCGGCGTTAAAAGTATCCGCCTCGAAAAGCGCGTGGACCTTGTGGTTAGCCTCAAGCCCTGGGAAGAAGTGCCCGATGTCGATCGCCTCGGCATGGAAGATCAATACGTCGATGTCCTCGGCATCAACATCCCGCACATCATCATCCCCGTGCGCCCCGGACGCGACCTGGCGCGCCTGGTCGAAGTAGCCGCCTTCCACACCAAGCTAAAACTCTCCGGTTACAACCCCGCCAAGGAACTGAACGAACGGCTTCTGGCTCAGATGACCGGCCACAAGGACTGAGCGGAGTCCCGGTTCAGGGTTCAGGGTTCAGGGTTCAGGGTTCAGGGTTCAGGGTTCAGGGTTCAGGGTTCTCGGTTCAGGGTTCTCGGTTCAGGGTTCAGGGTTCAGGGTTCTCGGTTCAGGGTTCAGGGTTCAAGGTTCAAGGTTCAGGGTTCAGGGTTCAGGGTTCTCGGTTCAGGGTTCTCGGTTCAG
>DATLUX010000503.1:0-9757 GCA_035577805.1 Verrucomicrobiia bacterium | reverse complement strand
ACCCTGAACCCTGAACCCCGAACCCTGAACCCCGAACCCTGAACCCTGAACCATGATCGCGCGTGTCACTCTGGAGATTGCCCTGCGCAAAGCGTTTGATTACGCCATCCCACCCGAGCTGGGAAGTCGCGTCGAGGTCGGCACGCGGGTGAAGGTTCCGTTCGGGCCGCGCCAGGTCTTGGGGGTGGTCACCAGTTTGGTGAAGGAATCGACCCACACCAACCTCCGTTCGATCCTCAAAGTGATCGGCGAACAAAGCCAGGTCACGCCCAAGGTGCTCGAACTAGCCGGCTGGATTGCTGACTATTACTGTTGCCCTACGGAAATCGCCTTGAAGAGCGTTCTTCCCGATGCCGTGCGCAAAGAGGAAGCCCGCTGGCGCGAGCGGCTCTACGTCCGGGTGCTTCCGCGATCCGGCGAGTTGCCCGCGCTGACCAAGCGGCAGCAGGATCTGTGGAACGTGATGGAAGAGTGGCGGGAACTGCCCTTGCAGGAATTGCTCCGGCTCACGGGCAGCACCGCGGAGACAGCCCGCCGGCTGGAAGACAAGGGGTTGATCCAGATTAGCCCGCAGATCTCGGAGCGGGATCCGTACGCCAACGAACACATCCTGCCCACCCAACCCCTGACCTTGAACGCGGACCAGGCCCAAGCGCTCGCCGCCATCCTCCGTGGCATGAAGCAAGCCACCGGCGCCCAGCGCGCGGAGGTCCGGGCGTTTTTGCTCCACGGCGTCACTGGCAGCGGCAAGACGGAGATCTATTTGCAGGCCATCGCCTCCGCGCTGGCCCAGGGCAAAGGGGCGATCGTTCTGGTGCCGGAGATCTCCCTGACGCCTCAGACTGTCGAGCGGTTTAAGGGCCGCTTTTGTTCGGGGAAATCCCAGACGTTGGTCGCCGTGTTGCACAGTCATCTGTCGGCCGGAGAACGCCATGATGAATGGCACAAGATCCGCCAGGGTCGGGCCCGCATTGTCATCGGAGCGCGGTCAGCGATCTTCGCGCCCGTCGATCCGTTGGGGTTGATCGTGGTGGACGAGGAACACGAACATTCCTACAAGCAGGAAGAGGCGCCGCGTTATCATGCGCGGGATGTGGCGGTCGTGCGCGGCCAGCGCGAAGGAGCGGTGGTCGTGTTGGGTTCCGCGACGCCTTCGATGGAAAGCTTCTCCAACGCGCAACGTGGCAAGTATTCCCTCCTTAGTCTTCCCCAACGCGTTGATGACCAGAAGTTGCCCGTCGTGCGCGTCGTCGATATGCGCAGGGAAAACAGGAAACAGAAAGGGTTGCCGATCTTTTCCGTGGACCTTAAGGAAGCAATCACCCAGCGGCTGGAACGGCGCGAGCAGGTGATTCTATTCCTCAATCGGCGCGGTTACTCGACCTCCCTGCAATGTCCTCAGTGCGGTTACGTGGCGCAATGCCCCAATTGCAGCGTCTCGCTCACCTATCACCGCGCTGACCAACGATTGCTCTGCCACATCTGCGCTCACCAGGCTCCCGTGCCACGCTGCTGTCCCCAACCCCAATGCGGCAACCCGGCCATCCGCTACTCGGGGCTCGGCACCGAACGAGTCGAGGATACGTTGACCCGCCTGTTTCCCCACGCCCGGATCCGGCGCATGGACTCCGATGTCCTCAAACGCAAGGACGATTACCGACAGATCCTGACAGATTTTCGCCTCGGCAAGATCGATCTGTTGGTCGGCACGCAGATGATCGCCAAGGGCCTTCATTTCCCGAATGTCACGCTGGTCGGAATCATTCACGCGGACCTGAGCTTGCATCTGCCGGATTTTCGGGCCGGCGAACGCACCTTTCAGCTTTTGACCCAGGTGGCCGGACGAGCCGGCCGCGGCGATGTGGAAGGCGAAGTGTTCGTGCAATCGTTCACCCCATTTCATCCGGCTATCCAGTATGCGCGCCGCCACGATTACCTTGGTTTTTATGAGCAGGAGATCGAGTTCCGTCAGCAACTCAAATACCCGCCCATCGGGCGGATCGCGCTGCTGATCCTCAAGGCGCGCAACGAAGATAAGGTCAGCTTTTTCGCCAATCACTTGCGCAAGCAACTCGAGAGCGAATTGGCGTCTTTGCCTGACCTGCTCATCGCCGGGCCGGCCCCCGCGCCGCTCGCCCGGGCCGAGAGCTTTTATCGATATCAGATCATGCTCCGCACCCCCCAGATGACCCGACTCAGCCGGCACCTGGCGCACTTCATCGAAACCCTCGAGCTGCCCGATGAAGTGACCCTGACCGTGGACATTGACCCGGTCGACCTGGCGTAAGATTTGCGCAGATGGACGCAGATGCTGAAGCGCGTCAATTCGACCTTCGACCTTCGACATTCCGGACTCCGCCCTCCGCCCTGGAATGGCCCTCAGCGGGCAATAACGCGCAGGGTTTTTGGCAGCAGGCCGAAGCGGGCGGGGAGGTGGCCGACGTTTTCTCCATCCAGTTCGATGGCCACGGCGCGGTCGCTTTCTAATGTGAAGCTCTCGGCTTGAAAGGTGTGGCAGCCGGCGGCCCGATGGATCTGGTCGGTGAGCCAGCCCCAGCCGCTTCGCCACAACACCTCCCAGTTGACGCGGGGAAAGACCGTGACGTCCAGCCGGCCGTCCTGCAGATCCCCTTTGGGAAACAGCTCGAACTTGCCTCCGTAATAGCGGCCGTTCCCGATCAGCACCAACTCGCCGGTCAGGCGCGTGGAAGAGGAACTCACGGTGATCTGGGCTTTGGGTTCGGTCAGCGCCTTGAATCCTGCCACGACGTAAGCCAAGGGACCGATGGCCTTTTTCTGTTCCCAATCCACGAGTTCGATCGCGCGCGAGTCGAGTCCGGCACCGGCCAGTTGGGCAAAGTACCGTCGCGATGGCTGGCCGGCGTTGGCGAACTCAGCCCAGGGCAGGTCCAGGAGTCGTTCGTGGCCCTGTTCGATTAGGCGCCAGGCGCCTTCGAAAGCCATGGGTAAGCCCAGTTCGCGTGCGAAAACGTTGATGGTGCCCAAAGGCAACACACCCAGGCGCACGCGTTGAAAACCCTCCGGCTCATCTCCGATCCCGTTCAGCACTTCGTTGAGCGTGCCGTCTCCGCCGGCGGCTACCACGATCTCGAACCCGTCGCGCACCGCTTCAGCCGCCAGGGCCCGGCCGGTCCCGGGCGCGTAGGTGGGTTTCAGGCTGACCTGGGTCGAGAGCGCCGCCAAGTGCTCACGAAAATGTTTCGCTTTCTCGCCCCGGGCGGCGGGATTGAAGATGACACAGGCCTTCACGGCCTCCAGGGTCCGCGCTTGGAGACCGGGAGTCAATCATCGGACGGCCGACGCGCAGGTACCGGACAGGGCAGGAAAATGACCGTCAGAAAAATGACGCCATCCAGGAACGGGCCCGGCTCCGCCTTTCCGCCGCGTAACTTCCGTTACTATCTTTCTGCCAGCCATCTTTCTGCCCCCGGCTCTGGCGCGCCATCAAGCGACACGGCGCACGGTTGACAGGGCAGGAAGATGACCGGCAGAAAGATGAGGCCATCCAGGAACGGGCCGGCCCCCTTTCCGCCGCGTAACTGTCCGTTACTATCTTTCTGCCAGCCATCTTTCTGCCCCGGCTCGGGCGCGCCATCAAACGACACGGCGCACGATTGACAGGGCAGGAAGATGACCGGCAGAAAAATGAGGCCATCCAGGAACGGGCTCGGCTCCGCGTTCCGCCGCGTAACTTTCCGTTACTATCTTTCTGCCAGCCATCTTTCTGCCCCCGGCTCTGGCGCGCCATCAAGCGACACGGCGCACGGTTGAGATTGCGGTCATTTGAGCCCCGCCGTTGCTTCCTTCATTTTTTCTGCCAGCCATTTTTCTGCCCTGTCGGTCCCCCAAAAGCCGACCGGCGGGATCGCGTTGCGCGCAATCCCGCCGGGTGCGGAAACTGGGATGGATTACAGGCCGCTGGTGTTGAGCTGGGGCACTTCGCTGGGGGCCATTTCGTTCCAGGCGCTGACGATGTAACCGCGGAAGGGCCCGTAACGGCGGAGGGCTTCATCGTAGTGGAAGTTGAAATGGCCGTTCATGCGGGCAGTTTTGGTGATGCTGGCGCCGATGAAGTCGATCGTGTTATTGCCGCTGCCGTTGAGGGTGAAGTTGGCATCGGGGGCGTAAATCGTGCCGACGAAAGTACCGTTGCCGGTCAGGGCGATATCTTTGACGCTGGGCATGCCCCAGAACGAGAAGCTGGCAGCCGTGCCTCCGTTGTTGGCGGCGTTATTGCCAGCGATCGTGACGCTCGGGGCAGACGAGTAGAGTGCGAGACTGTTCCCGTTCTTAATGGTCAGGGCAGTCATGTTCAGCGTGTCGGTGACGTATAAGGTCGCGGCCCCCTTGACGTAAACCGAGCCGCTCAAGTCGGCGAGCTGGTAATTTCCAGTATCCAGGATGTAATCGTAGTAGGTGGCGGTATAGGTGACGTTCGTCGACGAAAGGGTAGCGCTGCAGGTGTAACGATTGTAAGTATAACCGGTGATGACCCCGCCACCGTTTCTATTCGTGATGACAGGGCCGGGGTGGCCAACCGGGTAGGCCGCGGTGGTCATCGTGTTGCTAGTCACCGTGCCCCCGCAGGTGGTGGGGAATCCATACGACGTGCTGACATTGGTGGAGCTGCTGATCGTTGTGGTTGAGTTGGTGATCCAACCGCCCGTCGGCGTGAAAGCGCCACCATAAAATGGAGGCTCAACATCGGCGAAACTCACATTCATGTCGTTGGCAGTCCAACCTGGCTCCACGCCTTTCTTTCCCGATAGCTGCCAGGCGATGTCCCCGACGGAGCCCTGACTCCCGACCGCGATCGTGCCGTCCGGTCCAACAGAGACATGCCCGTAAATGTTCGCGTTGCCGGATATCAGCGAGTTGGTGAGCGACGAATTCACGGCAATATCCCCGTTATCCTTGAACCACGCAGGATTATACATGCCGTTGGTGCTGTAAGCGGGATCGGTGGAATCAAAGCTATCGGTCCGGATGTCATTTCCATTCAGATCGATGCTGTCCTTGGCCACCATTCCCTTGGCGAAAATGAAATCCTGCCGGCAGCGGACACGGACGCCGCGTCCGAGATAATTGAGGGTGCCGTTTCCTCCGCCGGAAGCGAGCAAGGCGCCCTGGGCGGAAGCCAGCACCAGCGGCATGACGACATAGCCCTTGGACTCGACGATGGGTGTGTTGGTCAGGGTGCCCGGGTAATAGCCCGTGATCCGGACGGAGTAGAAGGCATCTCCGAGGGCTCGGGTGATGGAGTAAGTGGAACCGCCGCCGCTCCAACCTTCGGTGGCGAGGTTCCCATTGGTGGCGCCGTTCTTGTTCAGGTGCTGGAGCGCTTCCTCGATGCCCGCTTCAACCACGGGCATGGCGGAGTTCCAGGATTGGGACCGCGCGTTGGCGCCGTTCTGGCTCGAGACGAGCGTGAGATAAGCTGCCAGCAGGAATCCGATCAAGCCGGTGACGACGATGGTCAACAGGAGCGTGTTGCCCTGTTGAGCCTTTGGATAGGATGTGTACTTCTTCATGGATGCAGTGGGTAAAAGTTCGAGAAACAAACTGGTCGAACAAAATCGTGGTTCAGTGGTGCGCTCCCGTTCAGGTCGAGGCTGGTGGACACGCTGCTGTGCTTTTCTGCTCGACGCGTACTTCTTTCATACAGGCCTTAGCCTTGGCGGCGGATGACGATCCGAGCAGTCTGAACGTTTTCCGTGTTCGCCTTGTGCCCGAGAATCATCCGCGAACAATTCCAGGACACATTGACCACCTTGGCGGTGACGGGGGTGGCGGTCGGATACACATTGTAGGTGCCGCCGATCGGATTGCGCTGGGCGATGGCAAAGGTCAGGGCATCGCAGCCTGCCAGCAACGTGCGGACGCTGGCGCCTTTCGTTCGGGTCAGAGTCTTGGATCCGGAGTTGAATGCATAGGTGATGCTAACGCCGTCCGAATCTTCCACCACCAGCTGGCTGGCCGAACAGGCGATGACACGGTTGCACTCGCGCAAATCGCGGGTCAACGTGTCCATCGCGATCCGGTTATTATCATCCAGATCGACGTAGTTGTAGAAGGCGGCAAAACTGCGCCCGCTCAGCACGGAGATCGAGACGAGGACCAGAACCAGGATGCCGGTGATGCCGGCGGCTATCAACACTTCGGCGATCGAAGTGCCGCGAAGGTGCCTCTTAGTAGATGTAATTTTGGAGACCATTGCGAGCAATGTAAGTGGTGAATGAACGGGAACGATTCAAAGAGCCGGTGGTCCAGTTGAGTGTGACCGTGATGGCCCGCATATCATTGCTGAACGTGGTGCTGAGCGGGCACGGTGTGATGGTCATGCGCCCCTGGTAGGTAATCCCGGAATTGGTTGAATTGGGATCGTACGGCGCGGTGAAGGCGGTGGGAATAAACCCGGCCGTGTTGATCTGGTCCCAACTGTAGAGCCGGATCGTCTCGGTCTTCTCCAGCATGATCTGAGTCGCGCGCAGATTCTCGCGCGCCATCTGCATGGTGAAAAAGCCCGAAGTGAACCCGGAGAACAACGCGATCGCCGAGGTGCCCACCACTGCCATGCCCACGGTGACTTCCACCAGCGAAAAACCGCCAGCACGATGCGTTCTGCGATTAAGAATTGGATCTCGTACCTTCATAATTAGCCTTTTGTGGCCTCTTCGCTCTTAGCAGCAATTGAGCCATGGAGTTTTCTGCCTCCCGCCAAACGCCGGCCTCGGGCCGCTCTTTGATCCCCAGGACTTTGCGGGGTCCTCCTCCGCCTGCTACGTCGAGGCGCGTCCATTTATCGAGCAGGACATGTCGCGCGAGAAGACACTCCCAACCTGGCCCGACTTTGCGGATTCGAGCCAGGCGCGGCCGGCCCTCTCTCTGCGTTTGTGGCCGAACCGTACCGTCCACAAGCTCTTGACGCTCGAATCCGCTCTCGCCTCGGCGGAGCCTCCGGCGCAGCCTGGGTCGTCGCGGCTGGATGCCCAAAGCCAAAGCGAGTTGCTTTGGCCGGGCGCTGGGTTCGCTGGGTTCGAATAGTGTCTGGATGGCGGCGAGTTCAGTCGTCTGGCCCCATGCCGGACGGACCCGCACACTTACTGAGGTTGGAAAGCCGGCACGTCGTTGGGAGACATTTCATTCCAGGCGTTGACGATGTAGCCGCGGAAGGGCCCAATCCGCCGAAGGGCTTCGTCGTAGTGGAAGTTAAAGTGACCGTTCATCGTGGCGGTTTTGGTGATGCTCGCGCCGATAAAATCGACGTTGTTATTGCCACCACCGTTCAGGCGGAAGTCGGCATTGGGAGCGTAGATGGTGCCGGTAAAGCTGGCGTTGCCGCTGAAGGAAAGCGAAGTGCAGCTCGGCAGGCCCCAGAATCCGAAGGAGTCGGCCGTGCTGTCACTATTGGCGCTGTTGTTGCCGGCCAGGGCGGCGCTGGCCGCGCCGCAGTAGAGTTGCAGACTGTTGCCTGGGCCTGGCTTAATCGCCAGCGCGGACATGTTCAGCGTGTCGGTGACGTACAAGGTGGCTGTGCCTCGGACATAAACCGACCCGCTGAGGTTCGCCACCTGGTAGTTGCCAGTATCCAGGATGTAATCGTAGTAGGTGGCGGTATAGGTCGTGTTGGTTGACGAGGTAATCGAGCTGCAGCTGTAGCGATTGTAGGTGTATCCCGCCACATGATCACCGCTATTGTAATTGGTGATCACCGGGCCAGGATGGCCGGCCGGATACGAAGTGCTGACGAGCGTATTGCTCGTGACCGTGCCGCCGCAGCCAAAAGGATAAGTATAACTCGTGCTGGAATTGGTGCTGCTGTTCACCGTGGTGGTGCTGTTAGTGACCCAGCCTCCCGACGGACTGAAAGCGCCACCCGACCAGGGCGGTTCCACATCGGGGAAGCTCACGTTCATATCGTTGGCCGTATAACCGCTCTCCACGCCGTTGCGCCCGCTGAGATGCCAGGCCTCGTCGCCAATCGAACCATTCGGCCCGATCGAGATGGTCCCGGTCGGACCCACCGAAACGTGACCCCAAATGTTGGCGTTGCCCGCGCTGAGCGAGTTGGTGACGGACGCGTTTACGGCCACGTCCCCGTTGTCCTTGTGCCAGGGGGAATAATAGAGCCCGTTGGTGCTGGACAGGGGATCCATCGAGTCGAAGCTGTCGGTGGTGATGCTGTTCCCGTTCAGATCAATGCTGTCTTTGGCCACCATACCCTTGGAAAAGATAAAGTCCTGGCGTGTATTGACGCGCACGCCGCGGCCCAGATAGTTAACGGTGCCATTTCCTCCGGCGGAAGCGAGCAACGCCCCCTGGGCGGAGGCCAGAACCAATGGCATCACCACATACCCCTTGGACTCAATAATGGGCGTATTGGTGGTAGTGCCGGGATAATAGTTGCGAATCGTCACGGAGTACCAGGCGTCACCAATTGAACGTGTGACATTAAAAGTTGAGCCGCCGCCGCTCCAGCCATCGGTAGCCAGCGTGCCATTGGTGGCGCCGTCTTTATTCAGATGCGCCAGGGCTTCTTCCAGTCCTGCTTCGATTACAGGCATGGCGTAGTTCCACGACTGCGAGCGCATGGTCGCTGTCGTCTGGCTCTGCACCAGCGTCAGATATGTTGCCAGCAGGAATCCGATCAATCCGGTGACAACTACCGTGAGAAGAAGTGTGTTGCCTTGCTCCAGGCGCCGACCCCAAAACGACTTTCTTACATTCATAACCACTGCCTTTGTTCTGCCATTGCCTTTGTTGTCCCTTTTGGCGAGTGCCCTTTAGCAGTCCGTTTGCCATGACGTGCCTGGCGCCGTCTGCCCTTGGCTGCAAAGATTTCTGAGAAACCCTGCATTTTGCGTCTTGGGTTTCGGTGTCCAATTTCGGAGCAAGATTCTCAATTCCGATACAAGATTCCGCCTTATGCGGAAGTTCAGCCTTGAGCTTCAGGTTGTTGCAAAATGCGAGAATGCGCCCGCCGCGGTGCGGCCTGGCGTTTTCTCATCCGTAACGAATCGGCGGTGAGAGCGGAAAAGTGTTGGGCAAATGGCGCACTTGACGGACTCGCCCATCGGCCAGCAGCACTTCCACCACGTCGAAGCGGAACTTGACCTGGGGCTTTCCCAGCAACCGCAGATAATCAAAAGCCGTCAGGCTAAGCAACCGACGTTTCCGTGCATTCACGGCTGCCGCCGGCCGCATCCAGTCCTCCGACGACCGCGCCTTGACCTCCACAAAAACCAGGCAGTCTTGATCCTGGAAGACAAGATCGATCTCTCCCCGAGCCGAACGGAAATTTGCTGCGAGGAACTTGTATCCAAGCTTGCGCAAATACTGGCGCGCAGCTCTTTCCCCCGTTTGACCGCGGCGTAAGTGCTCGGGCAGCTCACGCTGCCGACGCCAAGCACACCAACGCCGGAGCTTCTTCCAGATCCACATCGAGATACTCTCTCCTTTCTCACCGCGACCGTCCGCCCGAAGGGCTCCGCGTTGGCGAAGCCAAGTTCTAACGACGCAAGCTCGCAGAGCAGCAAGGCACCGGGCTTTTCCCGCGCAATAAACCCTGCCTTGCTGCTCTGAGGGCTTGCAGCATTAGTTAGTGCCCGAGAGAAAACTCCCGATTTGGAGAGCGTGAGGTATTTCGGACGACTTTGTGGGTGCCGACAACGGGTTAGATTTGCACTCAAGGCCTCGGTGGGGGTTGAGATTGGGTTCGAGCGTGGTAAAAGGGGAC
>DATLUX010000502.1:0-9598 GCA_035577805.1 Verrucomicrobiia bacterium | reverse complement strand
GGCTTTGCCGCCTCCGGTCACAAACATATAAGCCCCAAAAGCTCCCCACCCCGTGGAGGTTGGTCGGCCCGGCACCTCATGGCGATTCGGAATATTGTAGCCAGCCCGCGCCGTGGCCCGCAGGCCCGCATGAATATCGATATTGCCCAGGGCGGCGTCGACGCCCGGCAATATGTCAAAATCGCAACGGCCCCAGTTGCGCCAGCGAAACAAATAGTCACGATCATACCGCAAGATTAATCCCGGCTCAGTTTTGATTTGGTTGTCCCACCCTTGCGGATCGCGTGAGTGCCAAACCTTCTGCGCGCCTTCGGCCAAGGATTGTTTGCCGACCGTGCCCGCATCGATCCGTAACGTTTCCATGGCGTAGATGTCGGTCGCAGTGCGCCCGCGCCGTTGCAGGAGCATGGACACGTAAAGCCACCCAGCATAAGGCCGGTCGTCCGGGACGACGTTGACCGCATCCAAATCTTCCGGCGTATAGATCTCCTGGCCAACCTCCACCCCATACTTGAGCGCTTCCGGATCAAACCCCAGCGTCGGCACGTAACCGGAAAGCCGCCGCATCCAGTCCGCCGGTCCTTCGTCGCCCGACATGTACAGAATGCGGCCCCCTTGCGTAAAATGCCGATCCGCTCCGCGCAACGCATCGTTCTCCCAGGTCAGATACAGCGTGGGGCCTTCGGTGCCTTGATCGGCGCCTGCGGGCGGAACCGCTGCCAGCGCCAGGAATCCCCCTGCCATTCTCCAACAAAATCTCACGGCCATCCCCCCGCGTCCGCGCACCCATGTCCCTCTCCTCCTCACCGCCTCAGTGGGTCATGGCGTAAAAGACGATATTGATGCCCATCGGATAAGCTTTGGGTTCCGAGAACTCGCTGAAGTAATACGGGTCATCGCCCTCCCGCTCCCAGCCATCACCCAAATCGGTGTTATGACAGAGGATGACCATGATCCGCTGTTTATCGTCCAGGATGGCGCGGTAATGCGGTTCCTCACAGCCCGGCCCGTGATTCTGCTCGTACGTGATCCCGGTAAACTCGCTGCGGATCCCCCAATCGATCCCAGGCACCTGCGGCTTTTCCTTCAATGCAAACACGCAGTTGAAGATCGGATGCGTCAGCGGCAAATCGATCCATTGCCGATCCGGGAACACCATCTTCAACTCCTGTTCGAACGCATTCCATTCGCGGTCGCCCCAAAAATCGTCGCACATCAAAAAGCCCCCATTCAACAGGTAACGCTTGAGAATCTCGGCTTCCTCCGGCGTGAAGGTCAAACGACCCGGCTCCACGATGTAGATGAACGGGTAATCGAACAATTCCTTGTCGGTCAACTCGAGGATCTTGCCTTCCGGATCGACGCGCAGGGACGTCACTTGCTGTAGCCGAAAGGAGAAATTCAAGTCGCTATCAGGGAAATCGATGCTCCAGCGGAAGGGCGGGTTGTGGCCGTAGCCATGGCGGCCGTTCACCGAATATTTGATCCGCACGAAAGTGAACACGTCCTTCTTGAAAGGGCCGTCGGCGTTCCAATTGGGGGTGCCGCCTCCCCGTTGTTGGTCCACCTGCCGCGCATTCAGTTCGCGCCTCGCCTGCAGATTGGCAGGGGTAGGCTGCGCCTGCGCCGAGTCGTTGTAACCTAGGCAGGACCAACTGACTGCGACAATCCAAGTCCAGCTAATGCTCTTCATTCGATTCCGTTGTCCAAGGGACCTCGCCCCCGGATCTGGATTGGTCCCCAGCCTACGGCATCCCCCAAGCCCAGTCGAGGCCGAACCGGTAAAGTCCCACGCCTCCTTTGCCGATGAAGAATTGGACTGATCTGTAGCTATCAATCCAGGTGGCACCCCATCAAGGACGTTGAAGAACCAGTCAGCGAACGAATAATGATGAGCACGGTATTTGTCAGACCTAATCTTAAAGGTTTCCTGGTAGGAGCCATCCTCCTGCTGGTGGTCCAGCACATCATCACCACCGGTCAAGGCCAGGCCAGGCCCGTCCCGGTCAACGCCCGCGAATTGACGAGCTCCGAATTGCAACAACTCGTCCGGCGTGCCGTGGAATCGCCCAGCGTCGAACTCTACATGCGCCTCAGTCATTGCTACGAGAAACGCGGCGACTATAAACGCGCCCTGCAATATCTCCGCAAAGCCGAGCGCCTCGACCAAACCGAACTCGAAGACTAACGGGCCCGCGGATTGGCGCGGATGTTTTTGCCAGCAGATTTGCGCAGATAGCCGCAGATAAGAAGGTCCCCCAGGTTCCCCAGGTTGAACGGTGAACGTTTTTTCCGCCGCGGATTTACGCGGATGTTTTTGCCCGCAGATTTGGGCAGATACCCGCAGATAAGAAGGTTTCCCAGGTTCTCCAGGTTGAACGGTGAACGTTTTTTCCGCCGCAGATTTACGCGGATGCTTTTTTGCCCGCAGATTTGGGCAGATACCCGCAGATAAGAAGGTTTCCCAGGTTCCATTTGAAGGGCCGATTGAACGATCCACAATCGAAAATCAGCAATCGCCATTTGAAGGGCCGTGAAGCGCCAAAAAAATCATTGTCGGATTCCGCTCGGTAGCGGCGATGATGGTTAAGTTATGGAAGATCTTCGGCTTCTGCACGAGTACGCGGAGCGCCGCTCGGAGCAGGCGTTCAGCGAGCTTGTCCGGCGGCACACGGATTTCGTGTATTCGACGGCGTGGCGGCTCGTTGGCGACAGCCAATTGGCGGAAGATGTGACCCAGATGGTTTTCATCCGCTTGGCGCAAAAGGCCGGCTCGCTCCACCCTGGAACGGTGGTGACCGGCTGGCTCTATCGCACCGCACAATTTGTGGCACAGGCCGCTCGGCGGAGTGACTGGTGACGGCGCAAACGGGAGAGCTTGGCTATGCAATGGTCAGAACTTAATCGCGACAATCGCGACACGGAATCGCTCTGGAAGGAAGTGGCGCCCCTGCTCGAGGAAGCCATGGGGCAATTGCGTCAAGCCGATCAGGACGCGGTGCTCTTGCGCTTATTCGCAGGGAAGAATCTGGGAGAAGTCGGGCAAGCGTTGGGAGTCAGTGATGACACCGCCCAGACGCGCGTCAACCGCGCGCTGGAGCGAATGCGAACTTACTTCGCGCGCCGCGGTGTTGTTATGCCCGTGGCGCTGCTTGGGTCGACGTTGGCTGCCCATACTGTCCAGGCCGCTCCTATCCACCTGGCCTCCACGTTGGCGGCCTCTGTGACCAGCGCACCGGGCCTGGGACTCGCGACCACGCTCAAATTCTTCCAAGCCATGGCCGTGGCCAAACTGAAAGCGACCGGCCTGGGCGCGGTCGCCGCGGCGATTATCATCATCAGCGGCACCATGGCTCTGCTCCCAACCCCGGCGGGACCAGGGCTGTCTACCAATGGAAATTCAAATCGAAGTGCCCGACGCATCGGAGTTGGCTGGGCCGCTCAATGTCGGGACGCTGACGCCGACGCTCGTCCAGCAGCGTTAAGCCAGTTTTCAGTCCGTTTGATCGGTTGATCAGGATAGGTGAGTTGTGAAAGTCAATTCATCGCCAGCTTTGCCACGAGGCCGAGCCCAAGCCGCGTTCACCCTCGTGGAATTGCTGATTGTGATTGGGATCATCGCGATCCTGGCGGCCTTGCTGCTCCCGGCGGCGCGCACGAAAACGCGCGCCAAACAAAGTGCGCTTCCAACTTGCGCCAGATTGCCTTGGCCGTTTTCCTCTACGCCGACGAGCACGAAGATACCTTTCCCGCTCAGCCCGGAGATGGTCTCCCCGTTCGCGCCGCGGGCGGCGATGGAAGGAACTACTACGATTTGCTCATGCCCTCTCTCGCTAATCCGCACGTTTGGGACTGTCCATCGGCCACGCGGACAGGCCTGGGAGCGGTAGGATACATGTCCTATCACATGAACGGGCGTATCATCACCACGAACGGACTTAAGACCGGCGCAGTTGCGTTCCCGTCCCTGACGCTCCTCATGAATGACGCCGGCGAAAAGCGGCGTTGGGATCGGGCATTTCTGCGGCCAGATCAAACCGGAGGTTACTCCTATGATCTGCCCATCAGCAATCACAAGGGCGGCGGAAACGTTGCCTTCATCGATGGACACGTAACGTGGTTTCACGACAGTCGCTGGAACTCCAATTCGTTTCGCGAAACGCCGTAGCATCTCTTTCAGGCGGCCGGCAGGGCAAAGCGAACTTGTTCGGTGATCCCATGGCGGCGCACTCACGAAATGCCCCCCACAGGGCGCATTCGGATACTGCCCGCGGCATCACGGCCTTTAGGCCGCTTCGAGATGGGGATCGGAGGAAGCCCCTCGACGGCGCTCGGGGCGGGCTGTTGGGTAGTTCCTTGGTCCTCCAGCCGACGGATGATGAAGCGGCGTAAACGCCGCGCACCAAAGTGCATTGTTCGGGGGGCAGTGCCTAAAATACGCCCCCCCACCTCCGCAGCCCCTGGGCTTGTCGCCTTTGCCTTGGGATGGTATACACAATCACCCACGCACCAGACCCAGACGCTGGCGGCGTTCTCTGGCTGGGGCGGCGCATGAATTTTGTAACCAGAAGGTTTGATTTCCCTTAGTGCATGAGCACAGGCCTCGCCATGCCGTCCACCTCGAAGGAAGCGTGCTGCAAATGCGGTTTGCCCATGGGTCCCTTTGCGGTTGGGCGCGTTTGCGCGCGGTGCCTGTTGGAGGCGGGCCTGTCGGACTCTGCGCTTGACGCCAGCGCTTGGGACGAAGACGAGGCGGACCTCAACCGGCTTCCTATCGCGCAGGTCGGACGCTTCGGTCACTACGAACTTCTTGAAGAGATCGGCCACGGCGGCATGGGCGTGGTGTTTCGCGCTCGTGATGTCGCGTTGAATCGCATCGTGGCGCTCAAACTCATTCTCGCGGGCCAATTCGCCAGTGAACGCGAAGTGAAACGATTCCGCGCCGAAGCGGAGGCGGCAGCGCGGCTCGATCATCCCAATATTGTTCCCATTTACGAGGTGGGTGAACAGCATGGCCGCCCATTCTTCAGTATGAAGCTCATGGAGGGCGGCACGCTGATCGAGCGGCTTGCCCAGGGCACCGCCCCCATGGATCCCCGCCAGGCCGCCAGCCTGCTCGTGAAAGTCGCGCGCGCTGTCCACCACGCCCATCAGCGGGCCATTCTCCATCGTGATCTCAAGCCTGGAAACATCCTCCTCGACGCGCAGGCCGAGCCGCATGTGAGCGACTTCGGGTTAGCCAAATGCCTCGATCACGCGGACGGTCTGACCGTCAGCGGGGCTACCCTCGGCTCGCCCAGCTACATGTCACCCGAACAAGCCACCGGCCAACCTGACCGGCTGACGACGGCATCGGACACCTACAGCCTCGGTGCGCTGTTGTATCAACTGCTCACCAATCGACCGCCCTTTGCAGCGGCCACGCCGTTGGCCGTTTTGGAAAAAGTCCTGCATGAGGAACCGTTGCCGCCCCAAGCCATCCGGCCCGGCACCGATCTGGACCTGTCCACCATCTGCCTTAAGTGCCTCGAAAAAGATCCGCAACGCCGTTACGCGTCCGCCGATGCGCTGGCGGTGGAGCTGGAGCGTTGGTTGCGCGGCGAACCAATCCAGGCCCGGCCCTGTCCCGTTTGGACGCGCTTTTGGAAATGGACCCGCCGCCAGCCGCGGGTCGCTTTGCTCGCGCTGGTTTCCACGCTGGCGATCCTCGCTCTGGTCTTGGGACAGGCGATGATGAGCTTGCGCCTGACCCGGGCCAATACCGAGGTGCGTGCGACCAACACGCGTCTGAGCGCCAGTCTTTATGAATTGCGCTGGCGGAGAGCCGATGAAGCATCCCGAGTCGGCGAACGTGATGAAGCCATCGCTTGGTTCTGTTATTTCTTGCGGCAGAATCCCCAGGACTCCGTGGCGGCGGCCCGTCTGCTCTCGTTGCTTGCGTCCTGCAATTTTCCCGTGCCGCTCGTTTCGCCACTGATGCATGACGCCCCGGTCGTCGAGGTGGATTTCAGTCGAACCGGAGACCGCCTGGCCACGGCCACTTCCGGGAAAACGGCCCGCGTCTGGAGTACGCAATCGGGCCAGCTCGAATCCGAACTGGCTCACCCCGCGCCGCTCGCCCATTGCGCTCTGGGTGGAGAAAACGACCTTCGGCTCTTGACGATTTCTACCGAACCCAAAGCCAGGTTATGGGACCTGAGCCGCCGCCAACTGATCAAAGAGATCCCCCTGGGTCCGGTGGACGAACGCGCGGTCGGGCGCCTGGTGTTGAGGTCGCGTGACCGGCGGCTCATGGCGCTGAACGTGCAGTCCAACGTCATCGCCGTTTTCGATGCTCAATCAGGAACCTGGATCGCACCGTCGCTGAGTTTGCCCACCGAGATCTGCCAGTTCGCCCTTACCGAAGACGGCCGCTTGCTGGCGACGGGAACACGTTCCGGCGTTCAACTGTGGACCGTCAGCAGCCAGCAAGCGTTGTTCGCGCCCGTGCCATTGACTGCTCAACCCGAGGGGCTTCTTTTCTCCGACGACGGTCGCCGGCTGGCTTGCTCAGGTCAGGACAAGATTTGGGTGATGAACACCGGGACCGGGGCGCGCGAGTCCGAGTTTAATGCCAAGGCGTCCGCGATCGCGTTCATCGACAACACGGAACAGCTCATCATCAAGCCGCGCGACCTCACCGCTGGCCCCGTGGTGTTCAACTTCCGCAATGGCCAGGACTGCGGTTCGCTCTTTGGCCACCCAGGAGTCGATTGGGTGCGTCAGGCGTCCCTGGCCGCCCTGCTGTTGCCGCACAAGAGCACCGATCGCATCCATCTGTTGGATCACGCCACCGGCCAACCCCGAGTCGAACCCTTTTTCCACGACGGTTGGATCCTCAACGCCAAGCCTGGTCCCAATGGCAGAACGGTGGCGACTGCTTCCCAGGATCGATCAGTGCGAATCTGGTCGGTCGAAATGGGAAAAGCGGATCCGATCACGCTTCAGACGCGTGGACCAGTGTGGGAGGCGCAATGGAGCTCGTCCAGCGAAAGAATCCTGTCGACCTCAAAGTCTGAGACTGGCACAGAGTTGCGCCTGTGGGACGCGCACACCGGCGCCCTGGTTACGCCCCCAGGATTCTCTGACGGCATGGTCTATTTTGCCCAATGGGTGCCCGACGCCAGCCGCTTCGCCACCACTTCGCAGGATTTCAGCGCACGCCTGTGGGACGGCCAGACCGGTAAGGCGATCTCCTCTCCGCTCCGTCACAACGGAATGGTTACCTATTGCGTCTTCTCGCCGGACGGCAGCTTGCTGGCCACCACGGCTGACGACGGAACGGTTCGCTTGTGGGATGGCCGCACCGGCCAGGCCATCAGCCCGCCGTTGCCTCACTCGCATGTTCCCCTGAAAGCAGCCTTCAGCCGGGATAGCCGCCGCCTCGCCACCGCCTGCCAGGATGGAACGATTCGAATCTGGTCCGTGCCTGATGGAACGCTTGCTCTGGAGCCGCTACATCACGGCGGCACCTGTTATGTGGCCGCCTTCAGCCCGGACGACCGGCTTCTGGTCTCCGCTTCCTCCGACGGCACCGTGCAGCTCTGGAACGCCGAAACCGGAAAACCCGCGCTCGCGCCTTTCCGCCACGAAGGGCCGGTCTTGTGGGCAAGCTTCAGTCCGAATGGCCGGGCCATCGCCACCAGTACCGAATCCGGCATCGCCCGGGTCTGGGAAACTGCCACCGGCCAGCCTCTTTCCGAACCGATGCGTCACCCGGCCACGGTCTGGTTCGTCAAATGGAGCCCGGACGGACGGTTCCTCGCCACCACGTGCACCGACGGCTCTGCGCGGATCTGGGATGCTTTCACCGGACATCGCGTGGCCGAACCATTCTCGCACCAGCAAGGGGAGGAGGTTCGCCGCGCCGAGTTCAGTCCGGATGGCCGCCGGCTTCTCACCGCTTCGCTCGATGGCACCGCCAAGATCTGGGAATTGACTTTCCTGCGTCCTCCCGTGCCCGTGCCGGACTGGCTGCCCGATCTGGCCGAAGCTCTGGGCGGCAAACGCATCGGTGCAAAAGACGCACCAGAATCTGTTCCGGGCGACACCTTGCAACGCGTTAAACGCGACCTCAAGCAGGCGCGCGGTCAGGACGCCTATTATGCGGCCTGGGCAAAATGGATGCTCGAGGAACGACTTGAATCGCCCGTGCCGCGCTTCCAACCGTAGGTTTCGCACAAGAGCACGACGTCTTGGTCGCTCGACTTGGTCGACAGTCGTTGTCGCCACCTACCCTCGGGCCGGACTCGACCAAGATGGCCAACGAAGAGGCCCGGAGTCGATCGGCTCACCGCCTTAGCCGCAATGCCCCGACGTTTGCCAGCAGATCTCCGGCTGGCTCCGGGATCCGCGAGGGGCCGAGATATGGCACCGGCACGGCCGACGACCCGCGGCGTGCTTCAAGCGACAGTGAATGGTCCCAAAGCCAAAGACTTCCATCTGCGGCAAGACTGGCGAGACCATACGGCCCAGCTCCGACGGCGACCCAGTCCCGATGACGGCCGATCGGAAAGGGCCCGGCCCATCGCACGAAATAGCCGAAGTCCCAGCGCCACAGGGAGCCATCAGTCTTAAGGCCAATCACGGAGTCATTCCACGCCGCGATCGATCTCCAATCCGAGTCGGTCCCGATTTGAATGCCGCGTGGGCCGGCGACTTCAGTTCGCACTCCGGCGAGGCGCCGCAGGGATGGCGGCAGCATCCCAAAAGCCCAGAACGTTCCATTTTCCTGCAAGCCAAGCTGGAATGGCTGGCCTTGGACGATCTCGCGCCAGTTGGCGCCTTCCAATTCCGCGGGATACATCACTAAAGCCCAAGTAACTTGGCTGCTTCCGTCATCGTTTCGCAGGTGATGGTGCGCGGCGGGCGGGAATAATGAAAATGCGACAGGATACCCAGGCCGATGTCCTTGGTTGGATGGGGGATCACTCGGACGATTAGCTCGACCCCTTGTCGATCACATAACTCCATCATCCGGCCGATTTCGGGCGCACAATCCGGGGCCATCGAACCCAGCCGGCTCAAGTCCGTGAGCAATCGGAATCCAGACTGCAACTCCGTCATCAACCGGACTACGTCGTCGTGACCCTGCAATAATTGTTGGACCTGCACGTCGGCAATGAAGCTCAAGAGCAGCAATTTTTTCGTCTTATTGATCGTGGCTAAGAACATGAAACGTGCGTGTGGGGCAGGAGGTGAGGCTGGTGTCGCCTAAGCAAGTGGTTCTGATGAACGTACTCAAAGCAAATTCGAGGTGAGATTTGAGGCTTACGAGCGATTTTTGCCAGTGGTTTTTGCGTGTAAGGACTCAACGGCTCCCACTCCGGCGCGTCCTAATCCTACAGGCTTTCAGGTCTTTAAGCCGGCCAATTCAGACGCGGCGCTTCTTCTCCTGCGGGGTGCGCACGGAACTCATGGCGCCGTGCAGGCTATCGATCCAAGCTAGTGATGTTAGGAGTTGGCGTGATTTCCTGATCTCACACGATATAACAACCCGCTCCTTGTGCGCTGGGATCCAGATTAAATTCGACGATAGCTGTTTTTCGGCATGACCGTC
>DATLUX010000501.1:0-8206 GCA_035577805.1 Verrucomicrobiia bacterium | reverse complement strand
CGAGGAGCAACGAAGCCCCAGGCCATTTTCGGCGCAACCCTTCGGGCCGCAGTTCTTTTGGCCTCCCGCGTCGTTGCTCGTTCCTTACAGACCCGGAAGGGTATGCTCGTCGCTCGCGCCTAGCGGGAGGCCAAAATCCCTCGCGGCAAAACACCAGCTATTTGTGAGACAC
The DNA here is from genome assembly GCA_035577805.1 of Verrucomicrobiia bacterium. Taxonomy (GTDB): domain Bacteria; phylum Verrucomicrobiota; class Verrucomicrobiia; order Limisphaerales; family JADJPG01; genus DATLUX01. The sequence continues at coordinate 8,034 of DATLUX010000501.1, read as the reverse complement.
ATCACTAGCCGAAAGTGTGTGGGCACAAGCACTAGCCGAAATCGAGGGTTCATACAAGCAATGACACAAGGGGGAAAAGCGGAAAGCGGAAAGCGGAAAAGCGGAAAAGCGGAAAGCGGAAAGCAGAAACGCGCGAATCGGATGATAACCTTCTCGCGCGTTAGCGAAAATTTCTCTGGCCCGGACTTTACCTTCTGGCGTGGCCGCAAGATCGCGATAGGGCGACACGATCAGCCTGCGTCGGCCGACGCGCGTCAGCAAGTTCTCCAGTGCCGCATAGGCCGGCTCATAACGCGCCGCGAAACGAGGCGAAAACCAGACTTGCGCAATGGAGACGTTGGACGACTTGGTAAAACCGAATTGGTCATCCAGCACGCTCATCTGGCCCGGGTCAGAGTGCGCGGCAATGCGTCGACAAAATGGATCCCGACCGCCCTTCCCACGACCGTTCGCGGTCGTGGAACTCCACAAACCAGCCGTGGTGCTAAGCGACGTGGGTGACCATGTCTTCGCTGCCGTAAGGATTGGGCGCGCGCTCGGTGCATTCCGGGTCGTCGCGCCATTCTCCGTCCACCATGAAGCGGTAGTAATGCTCACCGGGGGTCAGGTCCACCGTGGCCATCCAAGCGCCGCCATCTCGCCGATGCATGGGAATGGGCAGCTGCTGCCAATTGGTAAAATCCCCCACCAGCAGGACGCTCGTGGCCTCGGGCGCCGTGCAGCGGAAGGTCTGATGTTTTTGCGTTTTCATTGATGTGATCGTCGTGTTGTTGGCTCATCCTTTCACAAGTTCGATTTTCGTCGGAGTCAGTTCGAGCTTGCCGTCCGCTTCACTAACTGTGCCGGTGGCCTTCACTTTCGCGGTGGTCTTGCAAATATGTTCGTGAAAGTCTTGGCTGACTTTGTTGTGGGTGAGGTAGTAGGTCACTTTCTTGCCGTTTTCATCCACGGTGATGGCGTTCTGACAGGACTTGGTTTCGTGCAAGGCGCACTTGGCGCATTGCCCTTCGCCCATGATGGTCTTTTCATTGTCTACGGCCAGGGAGGCTGACTGCCACCCCATCGTCAATGCGATGAGGCCGAGTGCCGTAAGGATTTGCTTTTTCATGATGTCCTTTCTCTAGTGCGGTGCTGGTTGTGACTCGCGTGGCCGCCCAACACTCTGGTCGGACACGCCGTGAAGTTTTTGCCGCTTTTTGTTTCCCTTACGATCATGGGCCTCGATCCAGCGGCTGGCGAGGAGGAGGAAAATTACCGGCAACGCGGTGGCGACCAGGAAAACCAATAAAGGGCCAAGTGTAATCATGCCGTGCTCCAAGGATTGTTTGATCTGTTTTATTCGCCCCCAAGGCGTCGTCCGCAGGCCGCTCGTCATAAGAAAAGCCGGTGCAGGTTTCATAATCATTCGTCGTACAGGCTCCAGCCGTAGAGGACACATCCAATCAGGGCGACGAGCGTGCCCAGCACAGTCAGCCACGCGCTCGATACGGTGACGCCCCAGCCCAGGGCGGCGATGCCCGTCAGCAGAATCATGGAAACCGTCAACGCGAACGGAAAGTTCTCGAGATCGGAACTGTCAGCATCGCGGGCAAGCCAGCGATCCCAAGCGACCACCGCCGACGACGGCATGGTCATGGCGGCTGGAGTCCGATGGACGCGAGTTGGCCGCGAGGCCACTGGGTGGCCCGCTGCTTTCCGGGCGGACGCCGAGCGGTGTCGAGTGCGCGGTGGGTCCGCCTGAGTCAGGACTAAGCCTTGTTTTTTCATGCGCTGCCTTTCGCTGTTTCAACAGGTGCTTCCAGGCTGTTCCGATTCGCCCGGAGCCGCCGAGTTGCCAGGAATTACTTGAGCGGACGACGTGCCAGCCGTGGGTGCCTGCCTCAGAGCCTGGAATTCACGCTGAAGTAAGGGCTGGCTGGGCATCGACCCGGCACGCGTGGTCATGGCGCATACAAAACTGGTAAACGGATGACCAGGCGTGAAACCGGTTCGCGAGAGATTCCGTCCATCTCCGCGCGGCCGGGTCGCGGCGTTTACGCCGCTTCATCGTCCTTCGGCTTGGGCGGGAAACTACCCAGCGCTTCCTCCGATCCCTAGCTTGAGGCGGCCCAGATATTGCGTGGACACTCGTCAACGCATGTTGCGGCCTGTAATCTGTTCGAGGTGAACGGACAGGCGCAATGAACTCAGGCTTGAAACTTCGGCTGACGGGCTTCCTGCTGCTGATCGGACTGCTGGTCTCGTTGATCGTGTGGGCCACGGTCGTATCGTGGAAGCGCGTGGATGAATCCCGCGCACGCCTGACGGCCGTGCAGTCCGAGAGTTTCCAAATTGCCAGCCACCTGCAGCAAACCATTCTGAGACTGAACGAGCGCCTTCTGAGCTCCCTCAAGCATCGTGACACGAATGATGCGGCCCAATTTGAAAGTGAGTGGGCCGCGTTGGATCGCTGGATCGATGAGCAGCACTTGACCTCAGCCGCTGAGCAACAGATTCTCAACCAAATCAACGCTGCCTACGACGACTACCATGAGGCGGCCCAAGAGGTCCGCCGCCAGCTCACCTCCGAAATGGCACTCAAATTTCCTGTGGCAGAAGTGTCGCGATTCGACCACGAGGTCGCGCGTCTGCTTGAATTGTCCTACCAATTGGCCGAGACCTATCGCCAGTCGATGATCCCCTTGCTGGCGCGCAGCGACACTTCGCTCGTCTACCTGCGCTCGCTTCTACTGGGCGCTTTGTTCCTCCTAATGGCGTTCGGCGGGTGGCTGGGCGTCTTGGTTTATCGACACCTGATCGCGCCGCTTCAAATTGAATTGGTGCAAAGCCAGGCCTTGCTGGAACGCCAGGAAAAGCTCGCCTCCCTGGGTGTGCTCGCCGCCGGCGTGGCCCACGAAATCCGCAATCCCCTCACCGCGATTAAAGCCTGGCTTTTCATGCATCAGCGACAACTGCGTGCCGGCACTCAGGAACACAGTGACGCCGAAGTGATCGCCAAGGAAATCGAGCGGCTGGAGCATATCGTCAAAGACTTCCTGTTGTTTGCGCGTCCAGCGGAGCCGGAGTGGCAGGTCGTGCCCGCCGAGCAGCCGTTGCGCGAAGTGCAGACGCTGATGACTCCGGAGTTGGAGATGTCCGGTATCCGCTTGACGCTGGAAAACACACCGCCCGCCTGGGTGAAAATCGATCCGCACCAAATCAAGCAGGTGCTGATCAATCTCGTGCAAAATGCCGCGGACGCCATCGGTCGCAACGGCACCGTGACGTTGCGCGCGCGGCTCGACCGGAAGCGGCTCGGCGACCGCGACCGCGACTCCAACGTGGTCGTCCTCGAAGTCTCTGATACGGGGCCGGGCATCCCGCCCGACGTCGAGAAGCGCCTATTCGATCCATTCTTTACCACCAAGGAAAGCGGCACTGGATTAGGTCTGCCGATCGCCGGGCGCATCGTCCAAAGGCACGGCGGCGTGTTGCAATATCAAACGCAAGCAAAGCGCGGGACTACGTTTCGCATTGTCCTGCCGCGCAGCGAGAATCCGGGCGAATCAGCCGCTCGAAGCTGATTGGAATGAGCAGGGCAGAAAATGCTTGTTCTAGCCTAGCACGGTGTCCAGGGCCCGTTGCTCAAACGGCCTCCCGCGGGCGGCGGTTTCAGGTGAGCCAGCCGCTGCCTCCATTCTGCTACCCTGAAGAGCCTCCTCATGGTGGCAAGCCACTACGTGCGCTATGGTGGTGGAGTGTGTCGAAAGTCATGAAAACACGAGTGCTGCTCATCGAAGACGATCCTGGCATTACGTTTACTCTGCAGCGGTTGCTCGCCAGTGAAGGACATGAGGTCCTGGTCGAGAAACGCGGGGACAGCGGGTTGCAGCGCGCCGCCGCCGACAGACTTGATGTCGTCCTGTGCGATTTGAAGTTGCCCGGTGTGAGTGGCTTGGACCTGGTGCGCGAACTGCACACGGCCCAACCGCGCCTGCCCATCATCCTCATGACCGCGCACGGCACCACGGATACCGCCATCGAGGCCACCAAGCTCGGCGCCTTCGAGTATTTGCTGAAGCCGTTCAACATGCCCGACCTGCTGGAGGCGGTGAACAAAGCTCTGGCGACCAGCCGCCTTATGTCCGAGCCGGTTAGCCTCGGGACGCCGGATGCCACCCGCGACACCATCATCGGCGCATGCCGCGCGATGCAGGAAATCTACAAGGAAATCGGCCGCGTGGCCGACAAACCTGTCAACGTTCTGATCTGCGGCGAGACCGGCACCGGCAAGGAACTGATCGCCCGCGCGCTCTATCAGCACAGCGACCGCGCCAACCGCCCTTTTATTGCCATCAATTGCGCGGCCATTCCCGAGACGTTGCTGGAGAGCGAACTGTTCGGCCATGAACGCGGCGCGTTCACCGGAGCGGAGGTGCGGCGGATCGGCCGCTTTGAGCAGGCCGATGGCGGCACCATTTTCCTCGATGAAATCGGTGACATGACGTTGGGCACTCAAGTGAAACTGGTGCGGGTGCTTCAGGAGAAATGCCTGCAACGCCTCGGCGGCAAGGAGATCATCCCGATCGATGTGCGCGTCATCGCCGCCACTCATCGCGACCTGGAACGCGCCATTCACCAGCAACAATTCCGCGAGGACCTCTACTATCGGTTAAGCGTTCTGGTCATCCGCCTCCCGCCGTTGCGCGAGCGGTCCGAGGACATTCCCGATCTCGTCCACTATTTTCTGCAGAAGCACGGCGCCACCTTAAGCGTGGCCGCTCCATCGATTCATCCTGACGCCATGGAGTTTCTCCAAGCGCAGCCATGGCCCGGCAACGTCCGCGAGTTGGAAAACGTGGTCCGCAAAATTTTGCTGCTTTCGGCAGGGTACACCATCAGCGTCGACCATGTGCGCGCCGCGACCGCGCGACCCGGCAGCCCGCCAGAATCTGCCGAGCAGACGCTGCGCGATTTTGCGGGTGCCTTGCTGGCGGCGGCCCAGCGCAGCGAGGTCACCGACCCGCACGCCCGGCTGCTGGAAGCCGCCGAGCGCGAAATCATCACCCAAGCCATCCGCGTGACCCACGGCAACCAGCTGCAGGCCGCGCGTTTGCTTGGCATCTCCCGGTTGACGCTTCGTGACCGACTGACTGAATACAACCTGGGACCTGGTCAACCGCCCGAGAGTTGAGTCGTGAACCAGGTTGTTCTAATCAGGATCACTCCGCCCCTGGTTTTGGGCTTTCTGTGAACCCGGCGGGGGCGGCGTGGGAACATCTGGCGGAAGTAGGCGGACAATCTCCTCGCTTATCCCGATGTCCTCGATCAATAAGCGCACTCGCTCCTCGTGAGAGATGGGAGCGCTGCGCACGGTGCCGTCGGCCAGGAGCGAAACGGCGTGGCCAAAGGCCGCCCCGACGACATTTTGTCCGCGATTCGCTCGAACTGTCAGTTCGTAGTTAAAAGGGCTCCAGGGGCGAGTTTGCTCATGGAACCGGTCGAACTGTTCTGCGGTGGCGCCGAAACGTTCCAGGCGACACTCAAAGCCGTCGGTTCGATGCAATGGCCGCCACCGGACATGCCAACGCCCTTCGCGTTGTGAGGCGCGCACGCCCCAGGCTGGATGATTCACTTGCGTGGCCGTTCCATCCGGCGCCAGCGGCAAGGGTTCGCTATGCAGAATGGAACTGTCGACCAGCAAAGGCGTCGCTGACTCTTCGAAGCGGACGAGCACAGTGCCGTGATTGGGCGGCAAGTCGGGGGTGACCAACATCGTTCCCACACCCCGAACGGCGTCAAAGCCGAGAGCAGCCAGGAACGCTTGCAACGGTCCTGCGCCCGCCCAGCAAGTTCCGCCTGTGCCATGGCGCAGCCAGGCTTCGAAGAAATCCGTGGGGCTATGTCCCGGCAGCGGCGATGGATTGCCTGATCGCACATGGATCAGTTTCCGCACATTGTCGAACGGCACCCGCTGACACCAAGCCGCATAGATCGCCCGCAGTCCTTCCGGAGTCAGCTCGGGGGCATGCGCGAAACCCAGTGACTCAAGCACGCGTTCGATCAAGGAAGGGCTCACTTGTTACGTCGGACGCATCGGATGTGTCGGATATGGGCGCATTCCCTTAGCTCGTTCCTCAGTGTCGCGCCGGCGGCAAACTCAAGGCCCAAGGCGCCGCCTCCCGCAGGGCCGCGCTGCGTTCGCGCGTTGCATGATCGATGCACACAAGGATGGCTGTTCCGCGCACCGCGGAGTTCGTGCTCCGGAGCAAACCAAGCAACTCCTCCCGCTGCAACGGATGCCGGAAGAGCGCGCCGGTGGCGACATCGAATTGTGGAACGGACAATTGACGCGCCGCCGTCTCGCTGAGTCCGACGTACTCCAGCAGAAACTGTTTGCTGGCCGGTGTCCGCAGCTCCCCCAAAACGGGCAGGATCGACATCTTCCGCCAATCGACCCAGGCGATGGGGTTGTTGGTCCATTCGGGATTCTGCACCCGAATCAGGCCAGGATCGACGCGCCGGAATCGTTCCACCAGGATCGGCACCGCCGCCACCACTTGCAACCGGCCCAGAGCGCGCGCGGCAGTATGAGCGTCCAACCCGTTATAGATCCAGTTCGGATGCAAGCTGGGCTGTTGGACCTGGGCCTCGAGCAATTCGATCAGACGCGGGCTGCGCCGGCTGAGCTGGCCGAGTCGTTCGGCGGCCCACGCTCGTTCCACAATTCGTTCGGTGCGCCGCCGCTCGGCGGCGGCATCGGGGCTGGGCAGACGACGTGCCACCAGATCATCGGGACGCAGCAACTCGAGCAGAGCGTCAAAAGCGTCCGGGCGAATCCGCGTCTGCAACCGGCGCAGATAATCAACGGGAACAAAATTGGTTCCGGCCTGGGGATCGGGCAGAGCGACCGGCTTCCAGAAGGCAAAGACGGCGGCCGGAAGCGCCACGGGTCCATAAGGATTCCGCTTCAGTTGCTGGACGGCTAGACGCGGGTCTTCGAGGATCAACATCTGGCCCGGCTTGGCCAACGCCTGTTGGACCGCGACGGGATCCAGATCCTGGCGTGCTTCATAGAGGCCGCCTTTGTAGCGCAGCAGTTTCAGCTTCGGATGCCCAAGCAGCTTGGGGAGCGTCTCCGTGTTCACGGCCACCACGTGATCCCACATGTCCGTTTCATCCAGGACCCCGGCCATCACATCGTCGAGTCCCGGTTCCTTAACGTCGAGGTGAAGCAACATCGCGCGTTGGCGCGCCAGAACGAGCAGTGCGGCAAACGTGGGCGGACGCGTCCGCTGCGTCGCGCGGCCAACGCGAAGCTGCGGCTGCAGCGCCAGCAACTCCGGATAAGTGAGATCTTCGACCTTGCCGAACCCATCGGTCAAACGATCCAACATATCATCATGGAAAAGGGCCAGGACACCGTCGCGACAACGGCGCACGTCGATCTCGCAGCCGTCGGCTCCGTAATCCATCGCGGCGGCGTAGGCGGCGAGGGTGTTTTCCGTGGCGAGAGTGGAAGCGCCGCGATGAGCGAGCAGGATGACCCCGGACCGTCGTTCGGCGACGCGAGCATGGCGAAGCTCGCGTGCCTTGGAAGTTTCAGCCGGAACAACGCTGGTATACCCGGGCAAGGTCGCAGTCGACGCCCGGGTCGGAGCCGCGAGCAGAAGCAAGGCGACCTGCACGATTGAGACTACGCGCAGAGGTGGCCTCCATCTGCTTATGCACGCGAATTGGGGCCATGAACCTACCAATCTAACGTAGCAGCCGAGGTCACGAGGCTCTGATCTTTTTCCCGGAGAACGCGTTGGGGTAGAGTGAGCCCCTCCGACAAGCTCAGGGCAGGCTTCCTTACGTCGACTGCTACCTGAGAGGGTCAGGTTCATGGAGAGCTTCGACCTCCGAATTTCGGACGCACATTGGGGCCATGAACCCAAATCTAACGTAGCAGCCGAGGTCACGAGGCTCTGATCTCTTTCCCGACGAACGCCCCGGGATAGAGTGAGCCTCCTTACGTCGGCTGCTACGAAACAGGAGAGGTTCATGGGTAGC
>DATLUX010000500.1:0-83885 GCA_035577805.1 Verrucomicrobiia bacterium | reverse complement strand
GTCCCCTTTTACCACGCTCGAACCCAATCTCAACCCCCACCGAGGCCTTGAGTGCAAATCTAACCCGTTGTCGGCACCCACAAAGTCGTCCGAAATACCTCACGCTCTCCAAATCGGGAGTTTTCTCTCGGGCACTAGTTAGATCCGTTCCTTGTCGTGTTGCAGAAGGATGACGGGGCCGATCACACCGACTACCAGGGCGATGGAAATGAATAAAGCTCGCGCGAGCGCCTGCAACCCAACCGAAAGTTGGACAGGGTCCGCGTTGTTGGCTTCGGCGAAGGCCAACAGCGCATGCAGCCCCACGATGGCAAAGTGGCCCGGAACCATCGGCAAGGCTGCTATTACCGAGGCGACCACCGCCGGCCAACGACGGCGCTCAGCCACGAAACTCACCACCAGTGTGCTGCAAAGCACCCCGATCAACGAGGCGCTGATCAAACCGAGTCCGTTCAAGACCAGGAGCGCGCGGACCAGACGGCCTGTCAACCCGCCCAGAGCACAGAGCGCGATCAGGGAAAGGCCACTATTGTTCAGACAAGCCAGCGCCCCGGCCGCAAGCCCTCCAGCCAACGAAGGCAGCACGATTTCCCATGCCCCGGTTGGGGTGAAAGGCGGGCTGATGTGCACCGGTAACAGTCGAACGGTCAGCCCGGCGGCCAGACCCAAAGCCACTACCGCAGCCATCGTGAAACCAACCCGGGCCATCCCGATGGTCACGTGATTGCGGACCACATCAATGCCGCCGCTGATCAAGGGCACGCCCGGCACAAGAAAAAGCACCGGCGCAACCAACGCGACCACCGGGGTGGACGTATGCGTCACCCGCGCCAGCAAACCCGCCAATATGGTTCCAACCAGGGCGACGCCAAAAAGCGTCAGATGCACATTGAAACTTCGAGCGGTGAGCAGGCACCGGAGGACAAAGATGATCTCCGCCGTTATGAAACTGCAGACCCAACTCACCGGGTCTCCCCCGTTGACGATACAAAAGCCCGCGCCAGCGCACCCGGCGGCTACGGCCTGGAAGGCCACATCATGGAGCGGCGCCGTATCGCGGATTTCACACAACGCCCGGTCCAGCGTCTCGGGGCTGGGTTGTGAGTGCTGCAGACCTCGCACTAACTCACTGACCCGGATCAGGCCCAGCAGATTGAGGCCAGCCATTCCACGCGACGAATCAATGCGCGTCCGAAACGCCGCGCCGTCGTTCACCGTGAGGAGCAGCGCGTCATAACTCACCAGCATCTCCACCTTGCAACCCAGGTAGCGGGCGAGACACGCGATGGAATCCTGGATGCGCTGAGTGGTCGCTCCAAAGTTAAATAGTATCCGCCCCAGCAGAAGGCAAAGGTGCACCGCGCCTGTGGCTGTGACTGGCTCTGTCGCGACCGGGCCGGGTGCAGCGGTCATAGTCTTGGCCGAGCTTGCGCGGCGGCGTTCGCAATGTCAAACGGAGCCGCGTTCACGCGTTCACACGCGTGCTCCAACGCTCCGAGCCAAGCACGGCAGTTTACGCAGTTGGCCTTGTTGGCCTTTTCGTTCCCTTGAGTCGCGTCGGTGGAATGGGTTAAGCTCACGCCATGCCTGAACCCCGGAGCCAGGAGGTGGCGGGGCACGTGGTTGTACCGCCGCTTGCCGCCATCGAGCCCAAGGCGTGTCTGTCGCCGACCGTGGAGGTTTGGCATCGGCCGGTCTTTATTGTGTTCCTGGTCTGTTGGGTCGTGAACTGGGTGGTGTTGCTTTTGCGAGTGGATCTGGCGGGCCAGGGACGATGGATTGAGAGTCTGCTTCCAGTGACGGCCTGCGCGACCACGCTGCTGGCCCTGGCGCGGCGGCTTCCCTTGCAAAATGTGTTGATGGCCGGCTTTCTGATCGGCGGGCTGGCTTCCATCATCACCGCGGTGGCGGCGCTTTCCGGCGTGCCGGTCGGGCCGATTTATTACACCGAACGGATGGGCGAACGCATCGCCGGGGTGGTCCCGTGGCCGATTCCATTGCTGTGGGTGATCTTGATCATCAACGGACGCGGGGTGGCGCGGCTCATCATGCGTCCGTGGCGCCGGACGAATTACTACGGCTATTGGGTGATCGGTTTGACCTGTTTGCTGGCGGTGTGGTTTGACGTGGGCCTGGAAGCTTTCGCCGTGAAAGTGAACAACTATTGGCTCTGGCTGGGTAAACAATCGGTTCTGCGTTGGCAGACGGCGCCATATGTGAATTTTCTGGGGTGGTTCGTTTCGGCGCTGGGGATGATCGCGTTTACGATGCCGTGGTTGATTAACAAACTTCCCATCAAACAACCAATGGACTATCATCCGCTAGTGGTGTGGTTGCTGCTCAACGGGTGGGTGCTGACGGGCAACGCCATGCATGGCTTGGGCTCGGCCGTAGCCCTCAGCCTGATCGGCAATACCCTGGCGGCCGTCTGCGCCATCCGCGGCGCCCGCTGGTGACGCCCCCTTTCCGGACCGACGATTATGAACTCGACCTCGTCTCCGCCATCCTCACGGTGGAGTTGGCCACCGGCGTTGGTGGGGCTTTTCATCGGCATCGCGAGCACCTATTGCTATTTCACGATGCAACATGCGCGAGACGCCTCCGAACTTGCGTTCGCTCGGGCGGAACGACAGAAGCTGCTCGAGGAACAAGAACAAGGCGCGGCGCAGCACCAACTCTTCGAAAGCCGGCTGGCGCGCCTCGAACAAACGATGGCGGAGTTGGAAAGTCGACGGCCCCGCGGGGATGTGATGTTTACTCCGGCTCCGATGGATAGACGCGAAGCTCCGCAGGCCGGTCCGCCTCGTCCAGGCACGTTCCGCAACCGGCAAGTCAAGATCTTCAACGAGCCTCTGGCGGGTCCTGCGCCTGGGACGCCTGTGAGGCTGCCGTTTCCAGGCACTCCTGGCCGTCGCAGTTGGGGTCACGAACAGGCCACCGGTGCTCCCGACACTCCCGAGCCCGGCGATCGCGTGACCGCCTGGGCTCCGCGCGAGCCGGATGGCGGAGCCGAATGGTTGCGGCTCGGCTTCGGAAAGCCCGTCGAGATTGCCGAGATCCGGATCCGTGAAACCTACAATCCCGGGGCGGTCAGCCGGGTGGCGGCCGTCGTCGATGGCCGCGAACAAGTGGTGTGGGAAGGCACGGAAGTTCCCGCGCCGGCCCCCAGGGATTTTGTTGTGCCGGCGAAGGACAAAGTTGTGGCTCAGGCGATTGTTATTTACCTGGACACTGCCCGGGTGCCCGGCTGGAACGAAATCGACGCGGTAGAACTGGTCGGCAAAGACGGCAGCCGTCAATGGGCCGAAACTTCAGCGGCCAGCAGCAGTTTTGGGGATGGCCAACCGGCTATTGCGCCTGAACCTGTCGAGACGGTTCAACCGATCCCAGCGCCAACGCGCCGGTAGGAGCAGGGGGCCAAAAAGCGGACGGCCAAAAAGCGGAAAGCGGAAAGCGGCAAGCGGGAACAAGGAGCAGGAGCCAGGAGCCAGGAACTAGGAATCAGCCAGCAACCAGCATACCGGGAACCAAGCAACTAGGAACCAGGAACTAGGAACCAGGAACTAGCAACCAGGAACTAGCAACCAGGAGCCAGGAAGGATGCAGCGGAGCGCATTTCGAAGTTGAAGAGAGGCTTTCCTGGGTTACTTTCTTGGGCGACGTGTCCTGCGACGGGGCCTATTGTCCTATCACCACAAAACCGGGCCGGGATAAACAGGTGATCGCATGAGTATTGAGGCATTGCCGGAAATAGTCGAACCCACTGAAGAGAAGGTAAAGGAGGCCTTCGAAAAGAAATGGAATGTTATCACCTGGAATGACCCGGTGAACCTGATGAGTTACGTGGTGTTTGTGTTCATGAAAGTGCTGGCTTTCACGAAGGAACGGGCGACCAAACACATGCTGGAGGTGCATCATCAGGGCAAAAGCGTGGTCGCCACGGAGACGCGCGAGAAAGCGGAGCTTTACCATCAACAGATCCAGGCCCACGGCCTGATTGTGACCCTCGAAGAGCAGACCTGAACCATGCGCACGAGCCGACAAACGGATCATCTGACCCTCTCCTTTAATTTATTGGAGTGCCGCATTCTCCGGCATGTGCTGGAGCAGATCCGAAGGAATTACACCTGCCGTCCGGAGGAACTGGACCCCAGGGTGGCCTCCGCCTGGTATTCGACCCGCGGCTGTAAGTCAGCGGGCATGACCGCGGAGGAAACTCAGGAATGGGTGGCCAACCTGCGGGAGATTAAGGGCAACTGTCTGCCCTTACTGGAGCAATGGTGTGGGCAACTGGCCGCGCCCCAGGAAGGTCATGTTCAGTTGCGCGTGAAGCTGCACGACGCGGCGACGCTGCTGACGGCTCTCAATGATCAACGGTTGCTGGCCGCCAGTGGATCGGACATTGGCCAGACGGAAATGGATCTGCACTCACCCACCGATATCGCCACGCTGCCAGCTGCCCAACAAAACGCCCTCTTTCAGATCCATTTCCTGGCTTTGGTGATGGAGGAAATCCTCGCCCAACTGTCCGACGATTCCCCGTAACCAAACTGCGACAAGAAAGGGGTGCGATCCGCGGCTAGGACAGACCCTTTTACTTGGTTTTTTCCGGCCGTTTGGCTTTTCCGACCGGCTTGGCTTCGGCTTCGGGTTTGGCTTCTTTATCGACTTTTTCCGCCTTGGCATCGCTGCGCCGGCCCCGTTTTTCGGTGCGCGGCCCGACGGGCTTTTCACCGGCGGCCGGCGCTGCTGTGGCCTCGTGGGTCGGGACGGGCTGGGGAGTGGTGCTTTCAACGTGCACCTTGAGGGTGGCTTTCACTTCCGGGTGCAGGCGCAATTCGATCTCATGCTCGCCGAGGGTGCGGATGGGATGGTCGAGGTGGATTTTTTTCTTATCGAGGGAAATATCGAACTGATGCTTGAGTTCATCGGCGATGGTGCCGCTGGTGACGCTGCCGAAGACTTTGCCGTCATCGCCCGTCTTCACTTTCACCAAGCAGGTCAGTTTGGTGATGCTCTTGGCCAGTTCGCTCATGGTGTTGTATTCGTGGGCTTCGCGTTCCGCGCGGCGTTGGCGGAGGACTTCGAGTTGGCGCTTGTTGCTTTGGGTCAGCGGAATGGCCAGGCCCTGGGGGAAAAGGAAATTGCGCGCGTAGCCGGCAGCGACCTTGACTTGATCGGATTCGCCGCCCAGGCCGACGATGTTATGAGTGAGGATGACTTCAGTTTTTGGCATAGGACGCGGAGTTAAAGTGGATACCAGGGAGCGATAGTTAGATTAACTTGGTCTTTCGAAAGCGCGCCGTTTTCAGAACGGCACATCATCTTCGGTGGGTGCAGGCTCCGCATTATCGACGGGCGAAGTGACCGGAGCCGGGCTGGGGCCCGCGCTGCCGGAGGGCGGACCGGAACGTTCGCCGCGTCCGGAATCGAGGAACTGGAAATTCTCGAGGATGACGCTGAGCTTGCTGCGTTTTTGGCCGGTGGCTTTGTCGTCCCAGGTATCCTGGCGCAAGCGGCCTTCGATGAGGATCGGGCGGCCTTTCTTGAGGTACTGGCTAATCACCTCGGCTTGGCGGGCAAAGGCATCGACATCGACGAAGGTGACTTCCTCCTTTTTCTCACCGCTTTCGGTGGTGTAGACGCGGTTGATGGCCAGACCGAGCTTGGTTACGGCCGTGCCTTTGGGGGTGTAACGCAATTCCGGGTCGCGAGTGAGGTTGCCTGCAAGAATGACTCGATTGAAGTTGGCCATGGGTCAGGAAGAAAAGAGGTTTAAGTGAGTTGCGTGGCGGGGATCGGCTTGGGCGCAGGGGCGGTGGTGAAGAGCACGCGGAACACGTCTTCACTCAGGGCAAACTTATGATGGAGCGTGGTCAATGTGGTGGGCGCCCCTTCGAAGATCACATTCACATAAAACCCCGACGAATACCGCTTGTCCGCCACGCGGCTGAACGAGCGTTTTTCCATCTTCTGGACGGTCTCGACCTTGCCGCCAGCGAGGCCGATCTCGGCGGAGATCTTGTCGATGGTTTCCTTGATGCCCTCCTCTTTGGCGGAGGTATTCAGGATGAACAACCCTTCGTATCGTTTCACTCGGATGCCTTTCGTCGTTGTCGTTGCGTCTCGTGCCGGTTCCCGGTCTTTCAGTAGCTTTAATTTAGCTTTCCGCTTTCACAGCGCCGTTATGGCGGTTCATGGCTTTCGCCGCGCCTTCGGCAAGCCAGCATTCAATCTGGTCGCAGGCTTTTTGCAAAACTTTTTCCACCAATTCCTTCTCTTCCGCGCGAAAGGGCGAAAGCACATACCCGCTGATCTCGCGGTGGACCTGGCCTGGGGTCCCTGCCGTCCCCGGCTCCTGCCGCCCGATCCCGATGCGTTGCCGGGCATATTCTCGGGTGCCCAAATGGCTTTCGATCGATTCGAGGCCATGATGGCCGCCACTGCGCCCGTCGGGCCGCAGCCGCAATTGGCCCAGAAGCAGATCCGCGTCGTCAACCACCACCAGCACATGCCGGGGCGGTATCTTCTGGAAATTGGCCAGCGCGGCAACCGCTTCGCCGCTGGCGTTCATGAACGTGTCTGGCTGGCACAAGATGATCTTGCGGCCATCGCGTTCGGTCCGGGCCACATGCGCCTGGAACTTTTTGTCGCTGCGCCATTCCACACGCCAAGAGCGGGCGAGCCGGTCCAGCACCATAAAACCGGCATTGTGACGGGTGCGCGCGTAGTGCCGTCCCGGATTGCCCAGCCCCACGATGAGATACGGAGTCTCCATACCGGGTGCCGGGGCTTAAGTCGCGACCACCATGACCACCACCACCGGCATTGGCTTCGGCACTTGACCTGTCTTGGGAGGCGCAACGATGGGTTGGTGATAATCTTTGCCGCCTGTGTGCGCTTTCTTTGAGCCTTATTTCTTCTTTTCGGCCGGCTTCTTTTCTTCGGGCTTGGCGGCGCCCTTGTCTTTGTCTTTGTCTTTGTCCTTGTCTTTGTCTTTGTCCGTATCCTTGGCCGAGGCTTTCTCGGCTGGGGCCGCTTCACCTTCTTCCTTCTTCTCTTTGATCATCTCGACTTCGCCTGGGGTGGCGAGGGCGGCTTCGGCGGCTTGCTCCTCGGCTTCGGTGATGGGGGCGGCGACGGCCAGCACGGAGATATGTTTATCTCCGAGGATCTCCACGCCCGGCGGCGGTTGCATGTCGCCGATATGAATGGCCTTGCCGATTTCGAGGTTAGTCACGTCGACGTGGATTTGCTCCGGAAGATCCTTGGGCAGGCAGCGGACTTTGACCTTGAAGAGGACGTGTTCGAGCACGCCGCCGCCGGTTTTGACGCCGACGGCTTCGCCGACGGGCTCGACCGGGACCATGACGGTGACCTTTTCGTTCTCGGAGATCTCGTGCAAATCGATGTGCAGGACCTGGCCGGTCAGGGCGAAGTGTTGGACCTCCTGAACGAGGGCCAGGCGTTTGGCGGTTTGTTTGTCAACGGTCAAATCAACCAGAAGATTCTCCGAGGCAGAGTGGTGGATGAGATCTTCCAAGGCCTTGCGATCGACCTCAAGGTTTTCGGGCTTGGTTTTCGCACCGTAGATGACGGCAGGGATGCGGCCGGAGGCGCGCAGTTTTTTAGCCCCCCCACGACGGGTGAGGGTGCGTGAGTAGGCGGTCAATGGTACAGATTTCATGTTCGCAAATCAGCTTAAGCAGGAGCGACGCCAGCGTCAGCTGGTGCGCCCGCCCTTAAATTCAAACAGCGAAGTCACCGACGAATTACTGTTGATTCGCTTGATGGCTTCGCCCAGCAAACCGGCGACCGTCAAAGTGCGAATATGCACCCCGTCGATCGCAGGGCGGAGGACAGTATCAGTCGTGATAAGTTCGTCAATCTTTGATTTCCGGAGTCTTTCGACGCCTAAATCGCTGAGAATGGCGTGGGAAACGCAGGCAAAAATCTTCTTGGCCCCGCGTTTGCGCAGGAGGTGGGCGGCATTGGTAAGAGTACCAGCGGTTTCGGTCAGGTCATCGACCATCAGCACGTTTTTGCCTCGGATATCGCCGATCACAGCGACCGATTCGACTTCGGTGGCATTTTTGCGGCGTTTGGCGACGATGGCGAGGCTGGCATCCAGCACCTGGGAATAGGCGTGAGCCATCTTTAACCCGCCCACATCCGGGCTAACCACGACCAAGTCCGTGAGTTTCTTAGACTTGAGGTATTCATACATGACCGGAGCGGCATAGAGATGGTCAACGGGGATGTCGAAGAAACCTTGGATCTGTTGGGCGTGCAAATCCATGGTTAACACACGGTTGGCGCCGGCGGCCACGAGCAGGTTGGCTACGAGCTTGGCGGTGATGGGAACCCGGGGTTGATCCTTGCGGTCCTGCCGCGCATAACCATAGAAGGGCAGGACGGCCGTGATGCGCGAGGCGCTGGCCCGGCGGACCGCATCAATCATGATGAATAACTCCATCAGATGATGGTTGGTCGGCGGGCTGGTTGATTGCAGGATGAAAACGTCCTCGCCGCGGACGTTTTCGTTAATCTTCACGAAAGTCTCCCCGTCGGGGAACGAGGTGACGGCGCAATTACCCAGTTCGATGCCGATGGAAGCCGCAATAGCCCGGGACAAAGGCAAATTGGAGTTGCCGCTAAACAGTTTCACATCGATCAGTTCCGAAGAAAGAGGGCGCGAATCTAGCAACCGACCGGACGGGAGCAAGCGTTTTCGTCACAAATTCCTGCTGACGATAGCGGTCGGGCTGGCTAGGGTTAACCCGTACCATGCGTCACGTCGCGTCACATTCGCCATCGGCGCCAGGATTGGAATTCGAGCAGCAGACGTCCCTCCGCTGGAAAGGAGCTTGTCCATGAAAACATATCAACCGGGAGACATTCGAAATTTCGCTGTCGTGGGGCACGCCTCCAGCGGCAAGACGACCTTGTGCGAGGCGATGCTGGCTTGCAGCGGCGCCATTAATCGCATGGGCACGATCCAGGCCGGCAACACCGTGTCCGATTATCACGACGACGAACGGGAAAGGGGCATCTCCATCCATACCTCCTTGCTCCATACCGAGTGGCTCGACCGGAAGCTGAACCTGATCGACACACCCGGCTACCTCGATTTCATCAGTGAAGGTTTGGGGGCGCTGCGGGTGGGCGACTTTGCCCTGGTGGTGGTGCACGCCCAGCATGGGCTCGGCGTGGGCACCGATCAGGTCTGGCATTATGCCACGCAGTTTGCCATCCCGAAAATGATCGTGATCAACGGCATGGACAAAGAGAACGTGGACTTCGAGGCGGTCCTGGCCCAATGCCGCGCTCGTTTTGGAGCCCGCGTCTTTCCTCTCAACCTCCCGCTCAATCCAGGCCCAGGCTTCAACCAGGTGCTGGACGTGCTGCGCAATGACATTGTCACTTACGCGACCGACGGCAGCGGGAAATTCAGTGAAACTCCCGCGGCCGGCGCCAACAAGGATCGCGTTTTCCAACTGCACAAGGAACTGATCGAGCTGACCGCCGAGGCCGATGACGAATTGCTCGAGAAGTTTTTCTCGCAAGGCGAGCTCACCGAAGAACAATTGCGCGCCGGCGAACACGCTGCCGTCCAGAAACAATCCATCATCCCGCTGTTCTGCGCCGCCGCCGCCCCCAACATCGGCGTGGCGCGTCTGATGGATTTTATCGCCAAGTACGGTTCATCCCCGGTCGACCGCGAGCAGGTCACGGCCATCAATCAGGCGGGCAAAGACATGGAGGTGGCCCTCCACGACGCCGAGCAAGCGCTTTATGTGTTTAAGACCATGAGCGAAGCGCAGTTTGGCGAGTTGAGCTATTTCCGGCTTTATTCCGGGCACGTGCATGGCGGCATGGATCTTTACAATGCCGACCGCAAATGCACCGAACGGATGGGCCAAATCTTCAATCTCAATGGGCGCACCCGCACCGCCGTGCCTGATTTGGGTCCCGGTGATCTGGGGGCGACGGTCAAACTCAAGGACACGCATACCGGCAACACCCTTTGCAGTCCCAAGCGCATCGTCACTCTTCCCAAGGTCCAATATCCCACCCCTAACATCCACGTGGCGCTCAAGCTCAAAGCCAAGGGTGAAGAGGAAAAGATGGCCAGCGGCCTGGCTGCTTTGCACGAGGAAGATCCGACCTTCCTGTTCCATGTGGACTCGGAATTGCATCAGACCGTGATCAGCGGCCAGGGTGAACTGCATCTGCGCGTGGTGGCGGAACGGCTCAAGCAACGGTTCAAGGTGGAGTTCGACATGATCGAGCCGCGTATTCCCTACCGTGAGACTATCAAAGGCCCCGGCGACTCCAAGTACCGGCACAAAAAACAAACCGGCGGCGCCGGCCAATTTGCCGAGGTCTGGATGCGCATCGAACCCAAGGAACGCAATACCGGAGTGGAGTTTACTCAGTCTTTGAGCGGTCAAAATGTCGATCGCACTTTCGTGCCGTCGGTGGAGAAGGGCGTGAATTCGGCTTGCACCGAAGGCGTGATCGCGGGCTATCGCGTGGTGGATGTGAAGATTGACTTCTACGACGGCAAGATGCATCCGGTCGATTCCAAGGACATCGCCTTTCAAATCGCCGGCAAGGCCGCCTTTAAGGAGTCATTCCTGAAAGCTCGTCCCTGCCTGCTCGAGCCAATCTATGAAATCGAAGTCCGTGCCCCCGAAGATTGCCTCGGCAGCGTGATGGGCGATCTCTCCAGCCGCCGCGGACACATCAGCGGCACCGATGGCGCCGACGGCCAGACCATCGTCAAAGCGCAGGTTCCCCAAAAGGAGCTTTACAAATACGCCAGCGTCCTCCGCTCGTTGACCGGCGGACGCGGTTTACACACCGAACGCTTCAGTCATTACGCCGAGATGCCCCACGAACTCGAACAGAAGATCATCGCCGAACACAAACGGCCGCTGGAAGAGTAAGGCTCCTGAAGTCCTCACTTCTCGCGCGTGAGCAGGAATTGGGCGATGGCTTCCAGGGCTGCCGCGCGGCCGCGGAAGATTTTCAAGGCGGCGAAGGCTCGCTGCGTGAGTTGACCGGCCAGGCGCCGGGATTTTTCGAGTCCCACAATGGAGGGGTAAGTGGCTTTGCGGGCGGCGGTATCTTTCCCGGCGGTTTTGCCGAGTTGCTCGGTGGTTTGAGTGACATCCAGGATGTCATCGATGATTTGAAAAGCCAGGCCCACGTTGTAACCAAACTGGGTGAGGGCGCTGAGCTGGGCGCTGCTGCAATCGGCGCTCATGCCGCCCAGGCGAACCGAACAACAGAGCAGGGCGGAGGTTTTGCGTTCGTGGATGTATTTCAGTTCGGGGGCGGCGATCTTTTTGCCTTCGGCTTCGAGGTCGGCGACTTGGCCGGCGATGAGCTGAAGGGACCCGGAAGCACGGGTGAGTTCGAGCAACAGCGCCTGGTGCGAGTAACGAGCCCAACCTTTGGCGTGGGCCACGAGCTCAAAGGCCTGGGTCAGGAGGGCATCTCCCGCCAACACTGCAATGCCTTCCCCAAACACTTTGTGATTGGTGGGTTTGCCGCGACGATAATCGTCGTTGTCCATGGCGGGGAGATCATCGTGGATGAGCGAATAAGTGTGGATGCATTCCACCGCACAGGCGAGCGGGAGGGCATCGGCATCCGAACCCCCGCAAGCGGCCGCGGCGGCCAGACAGAGGGCCGGGCGCATCCGTTTGCCACCGGCAAAAAGCGAATAGCGCATGGCCTGATGGATGGTGGCGGGTTTGGTCGATGCGTTGGGCAGGAACCGATCCAGCGCCTGGTTGATGCGGGCGGTTTGAGCATCCAGGTAACTGGTTAGATCGAACCGAGGAGCCCCTGGCTTGCCCCGATCGGTCCGGCGCGCCGGCCATGAACTGCTTTGGATCCCGCGACTCATCTTCAACGGCTGGATAAGGGGCATGTGGAATTGAGCCTAATCTAAGCCGCTGGGGTTTCGGCCGAGAGTCGTTTGGCCATGATGGCGGCGACGATTTTCTTGGCCAGGTCGGGTTTTTCCACCAGGGCCTTTTGGGCGGCGTCCTTGCCTTGGCCGATCAATTCGCCATCGAACTGGAGCCAGGCACCTTTCTTTTCAACGACGCCCTGGTCGATGCCGACATCGAGGATGCTGCCCTCCTTGTTGATGCCCTGATTGAACATGATGTCGAATTCGGCCTCGGTGAAAGGGGGCGCCACCTTATTCTTGACGATCTTCACTTTGACATGGTTGCCCAGGACATTGCCGGCGGCATCTTTGATGGCGTCTTTGCGGCGGATATCGATGCGAACGCTGGCGTAGAACTTCAGGGCTTTGCCGCCCGGAGTGGTCTCGGGATTGCCGAACATGACACCGACTTTCTCGCGGAGTTGGTTAGTGAACATGCAGGTGGTTTTGGACTTGGCGAGCAGGGCGGTGAGTTTACGCAGTCCCTGGCTCATCAGGCGGGCTTGCATGCCCATGGTGGCCATGCCCATCTCGCCCTCGAGCTCCGCTTTCGGCACGAGGGCAGCTACCGAATCGATCACGATCACGTCCAGAGCGTTGGAACGAGCCAAAGTCTCGACGATGCTCAGGGCTTCTTCGCCGCTGTCCGGTTGGGACACCAACAGTTCATCCAGGTTAACCCCGAGTTTTTTGGCATAGGCCGGATCCAAGGCGTGTTCGGCGTCGATGAAGGCCGCCAGGCCGCCGTTCTTCTGCGCGTTGGCAATGACGTGCAGCATGATGGTGGTTTTACCGGATGATTCAGGGCCGTAAATCTCGATGACCCGGCCCCGGGGCAACCCGCCGACGCCAAGAGCCAGGTCCACGGCCAGGGCGCCCGTTGGAATGACATCAATCTTGCGCAGAGCTACGGCGGCCCCCAGCCGCATGATGCTGCCATCCCCGTAGGTCTTGGTGATCGTGGAGATCGCCGTCTCGAGGTCGCGTTCGCGCGTGGCGGAAACGCGCGAGGTGTCGGAGGCGCTTTTTTCAACAGTGGTAGCTTTGTCAGCTTTGTCGGCTTTGGGTGGCATATGACGTCGGATTCCGGGTTTGCTCGGGCTTGGGTAATAGAGGAGGACGGTAGCTTAGTCAATGGCGCGTTCGAAATTGGTTAAGGCACATCGTTCTGTCGTTCCTTCCTTGGGACGGAATTCTTCGCGAAGAACCAGGGCCGCGCAAGCAGGAATTGGAACCGGGCTTGTGAGGCAGAAGATGGGGAAAGCAGATCGGGGCAGAAAAATGGTGGTCAGAACAGATGGTCGGGGATCGAGTTCGAGAACTTTGATGCGGCGCCGTTGTTGGTCCGGGTGGATCCGGCGTTGAAGGACATGGCCAAGGGCGATTTCGCTCCTGGCGATCCCAAGTCTATTGCCGGCCAGGGATTAGAGGAGCCTGGCCCGCTCCAACGGCTCTGGGCCAAGTGGACGGTCCTCACCCAGAAACCGCGGGAAGAGTAAGCCACGGGTGTATCTTGCCACTACCCGCGCTTTAAGCGGTCAGGCCCGCCTTCGCCCTACGAGCTTTTTCGAACCCTGAACCCCGAACCCCGAACCCCGAACCCCGAACCGTTTTCCGCTTTCCGCTTTTCCCTCCCGCTATTCCTCCTCGCCTGTTACCGCAGTTTTGGAGTGGTCGGCACAGAGGCCGCGTTTGGCGGTGGCCACGAAGTCCAGCAACAAACGAGCGTGTTCGCTGCTGAATTGTTGGCGGGCCTGCTCAATGGCATCGCGGAGCAGTTCCACGCGCCGGCGGAAAAGTTGATGGTACAAGCGCCGTAACTCGAGGCGTTCCGCGCTGGAAAGACCGGCGCGGCGCAATCCCACCGAGTTCAGGCCGCTGAGACGATTGGCATCTCGAGATACACAATAGGGCGGCAGATCCTTGCTGATGGCGGATCCGCCCTGCATCATCGCGAGCCGTCCCACCCGGACAAACTGATGGATCACGCAGTTGCCGGAAATGAGCGCCTGACTGCCGATGGTTACGTGTCCGGCGAGGAGGGCGCCATTGACTAGAACAACATAATCTCCCAACGCGCTATCGTGTCCGACGTGGGCCCCAGCCATGATCAAGCACTTCGACCCGACGAGGGTTTCCGTGGCCTCCGAGTTCGAACGGTGCACTGTGCAGTGTTCGCGAAACATGTTGTCATCGCCAATTCGCAAGCGGCTCGGAGCGTTACTATACTTCTGGTCCTGGGGCGCTTCGCCAATCACACAGCCGAAATAAAAACGGTTGCGGGCGCCAATGGTGGTGTGGCCGGTTAAATACGCGTGCGGACCGACCACACAGTGCTCGCCAAGGCGGACATGTTCGTCGATAACGGCATAGGGCCCGATGACCGTGCTGGAAGGCACGGTGGCTCGTGGATGGATCACCGCCGTCGGATGGATCATGCCTGGCGACGTCCCGAGTTGCGACGGAGCATGGGCGCATTGTGATCGATCTGTTACGAGATTTCAAAGGGGATTTCTGTGGATAGGAAGGACGCATGAATCTCCAATTTCGAGTAACTTTCAACGTCCAATTCAACTCCCAACGTTCAACTTCCAGCTTTGAGCGGCCCAACGGGCAGCGATTGATGTGCCCAGGCCGCCACACTTTGCAATGTGTGGGGTACAGAAATCGGCCCGCGGTTTGTTCGCGGGCCGAAATCCGATGCCGTAAGGAGGTCCGATTACTTCGCGGTGGGCGGGGCTGGCGGCGGGGCTGCTTTCACGCGGGTCTCGGCGTCGTGTTTCTGCTGATAAATGTCCTTGCTGGACTGCTGCAGGTCCTGGTGCAGGTCTTTGCGCTCAGCGGCAGTGAGTTTGCCATCGGCTTTATAGGCTCGTTCTTCCGTCCGGATGGCTTGCTCTTCCTGGCGGAGTTGGGTGGCTTCAGATTTAGTGAGTTCCCCAGAGCGTACTCCCTGGGCGACGCGGCCCTGCTGGGTGTGTTGCCGCGCGTTCACCAGGGGATCCTGCGGACGCGGCCGGGGCGGACGCGCTCGAAGGTCGCGATCATGCCGTTCGCGATGGATATCGCGGCTGATCTGATTGGCGTCCTGATGCAAATCCCGGCGTTCGGCTGGGGTGAGTTTACCGTCGGCTTTGTAGGCGCGTTCCTCGGTCCGGAGAGTTCTCTCTTCGCCCTCGAGTTTCCTGGTTTCTTCCTGGGTTAATTGACCGGAACGCGCGCCTTCCTTGATCCGCTCCTGTTGGGCGCGTTGGCGGGCGTTGACTCCGGGGCTGCGGGTATTGTCTGCGGCCATGGGACTGCCCACCAGGGCGGTGCCGCAAAGGACAGCCAGGCTTTTCGTGAACATCGTCAGATTTTTCATACAATACTTTCTACTTGGTTATCTTCGTCCTCCTCGGTTTCGAAGGGGCCATCCGGCCGGTGTTTGCCGTGGGCGCCGCCGGTCGGGCGTTTCGCGCTGAGACGTAGACAAACCGCGCGAAGTTACATGGGATGCAGGCAAACGCGGTGCCAGTCAGGAAAAGCCGTCGATCGCTGCAAGGAAGGCTCAGGTTGGTTCCGGTGGCGGGGGCGACTGTCTCGGAATGAGACGCGGTGGACAGTGGGAGCGAGAAAACCAGTTGCAGTTTGCGGTTCGCAGGTCATCTTTTGCGTCATGAACGATAGGAAGACCATTCGATCGCTGTCGGTCCTGGGCGCCGTGATGGGAGTGAGTGTCTTGAGTGGTTTGTGGACCGGATGCGAACATCAGTCGGCGCAGGTGGCGCATGACGATCCTAACATCGTGACGTTGACGCGCAGTAATTTCCGGGAACAAGTGTTGCAATCCTCCCAGCCGGTGTTGGTGGATTTTTGGGCGGATTGGTGCGGGCCATGCAAGGTGCTGGCTCCGACCATCAGCGAATTGGCGGCCGAATACGCCGGGCGGGTGAAGGTCGGAAAGGTCGATGTGGACCGCAATGAATCGCTGGTGGACGAATTTTCCGTGGAAGGTTTTCCGACGGTGCTGTTGTTCAAGGACGGGAAGGTGGTGGATCGCACGTTGGGCGTGGTCGAAAAACACGAGTTGCAAGAAAAGCTCAACAAGCTGGTCCCCCCTAAAGCGTCGGCCGCGAACGCTGCCCCCGCTAGTGATGCGAAGTAGTTGCGGTGCTGGTTCCTGGTTCCTGGTTCCTGGTTCCTGGTTCCTACAGGCGCGATTCGGGAATGTTCAACCACTTCCGAGACTTACTTGCTCTTCGGCTTGAAGAGGTCGCCCAGTTTGTGGGGCAAGGAGTTGGTGGGTGCCGCGTTGGTGGAGGCATTGGTGTGGCCGGTTAGGCGGCCGCCCAGGAGGCTGTCGGCTTGATTGAGCAGTTTGCTGGCGTCTTTGCCCACGCCGGGGATCTCCGTCAAGGTCCGGGCCCCAAACTGGAGTAGAGCGACGGCGTCGACTTTGGTTTCCGCATTTCCCAGCGTGCCGACCGCTTTCACCATGTTCGGCAAGGACACAAACTCGTTGGTGGCCGTGCCGTCCTTCGGAGTGAGCTTAAGTTTTTCGGCGATCGCTCGAGGCAAAGCAAAGTCGACCGGCCAATCGCGAATGGGTGATTGGGCGAGCTTGGTGGCGAAGGGGATTTCGCCGCGGGTCCCGGCGGTGAAAGCAGGGCTGACGAGGTTGAGTGCGTTCAGTTGCAGTTTGCCTTGACTGATCTTGGCGTCGGCGCCGAGCCAGCGCAGGGGCGACCTGAGGATCTCGGGATAACCGAACCCGACCGCGATGGGCGTGAGCAAGGCTTTGGCTTTGGGGCCGACGAGTTGGATCTCCGCGTTGGTGAAGGCGAGTTGGAGACCGCCGCCCAGATTCTTCTGCAAGCTTGGTCCGGTGACGCCTTCACCCTTGATGTTCAGGGCGGCTAGAATAAAGCCTTTGGCTTGCCCGCGGTACTGGGGAGAAAAGCTGTTGGCGATAGGCTCGAGTGGCAAGCGATCCCCCTTAAAGCTGATGTCGTATTGATAGCCGGGGACGCCGACGTTGAGGTCGACGGCCGCAGTCATTGGCGCGTCGTTGAGCAAGGCGGAGATCGGGTTCAGGATGATCCGATTGGTTTCGACCCGGGCGCCGGCGGTGACTTTGGATAGGATCAATTCGCGCAGATAGCAGCGACCAATCTGGATGTCCGCCGTGACCAGCTTCACCGGCAATTGCATGGCGGGAGGCTCGGTTTCCGGTCCAGGGTCGGGCGGTGGAGCCGGAGCGGGAGACTTCTGAGCGGATGGAGTGGAACTGGGGGGGTGCTGACCGCTGGGCCGGGACTTCGGTCGGTCGGTCGAAGCAGGTTCGAAGAGATCGTAGTAGGACGTGAGATCAAGAGTATCAGCTGTCAGCTTGAGGGCCCCTTCAATGGCTTTGGGGTCAGAGGAATTTAGACTGCCACTCAGTGTGGCGGCGTTGGTGCGGGCTCGGTCGGTCGGGGCCAGCGTCAGCTGCAGTTGCCGCAAATCGATCTGCTGCGGCTTGGGGACGCCTACGTCGTAGCTCGAATCCAAGCTGAGATCCTGGAATGGGCGTTCGCCAAATTTTCCTGTGAGCTTCTGGATCCGGAGTGTGCCGGTATCATTCAATGCCTGGTTGCGACGCGAGATCTTGCTGTTGACCTGGGCCTGACCCGACTGCAGGACGAGACCGTTCTGGGGCAGCAAGGCGAGCAATCGGGCGAGATCTGCTTCCAGCCGCATTTCAACGTCCGCCGAGTCCGGGGGGAGGTCGGCCGTCAGGGTGCCGATCACGGAAACCAGGGAGGCCTGAGGATCGGCCAGCGCGAGCCGATATTCCGGCACGTTAACCTTCTTGAATTCGATGGTTTGGGCGACGGCGGAGAGAGCCACTTTAAGATTGGCCACAGTATTGGTGCTGATCTTGGCGCCCAGGCCGTCCACGAACGCGGCCAGGTTGATCCGGATGTTCTTTCCGGATTCTTGTGCAGTTAGGTCGATTGTGCCATGGGCTTGCCCGGCTAATTCCAAGCCGGGGGTGAATCCCTTCCAGTCTGCCAAATTGAGGTTGGTGAGGATGACGCTTAAGCTGGCGTCACTGGCAGCAGGGGCGGCGCCGCCCCAAGCGATTGTGACCGGCCCGGACTGACGGGTTTGCAGCAGAGTGGTGCCGCGACGGATTCCGCTCAAGTTAAAGGAGCGAAGCACCGCGGATTGTTTGGCCGGGTCCGCGCTGAGGTCGGTATCCAAGGAGACGGCCATGCCGTTGATTTCGCTCAGGCTACCTGCGGCCTGGGTCACGGAAGCGCGGCTTCGGATCTTAACCAGGGACAAACTCAGATCATTGCCCAGGGAAAGCTCACCACTTGTTTCCAGTTTACCTTGGACGGACGCGCGGTCGGCCGGCGCCGGCGGTTGGCTGTCGAAGGCGAGATCGGCTGCGACGGTTAACTTGCCGGTCTGCCCGTTTTTCACGTTGTCGAGCGCGACATTAAGTTTGGAGACTTCGACAACCTGGCGTCCGCCTTCTTTAGGCATGGTGATGAGGCGCACGGTGGCGTTGTTGAGAGCGAATTTGGACAAGTCGACTTGCAAGGGTTTGGCCGGGCCCGGGGAGCCGGACCTGCCGGGCCCACCGGATTTGGATCCGCCGGAGCCGGAGCCGCTGGCGGGTTTGGGTTTCGTTTGGCCAGAGCCGTTGTCCGCAGAGCCTTTGAGTGGATCCAGGTTGCTGGAGCCGTCCGGGTTTTGCACGACGGTGACGGTGGGGGAATTCAGGGCCACTTCGGTGACTTTAAGGTTGCCGCCGAGGATGGCCCAAAGGCTGTACTGGGCGCGGACTTCCTGGGCGGTGATCAGCGGTTCCGTGCCGGTGGTTTGCACCTTCAGATCCTTGAGAATAACGCTCGAAAAGGGGCTGATACTGGCATCGGAGACGGTGATCGTAGCGTGCATGGCCTGGCCGACTTTGGGCAGGATCACGCCTTTGAAAAACGCGCCACTGGTCAGGACAAAATAAGCTGCGACGAACAGAACCAGGACCGAGCCTGCGCCAATGCCGAGGCGACGAAGCCAGCGACGGGGTTTGGGGCGGCCAGGCTTAACAGACGGGGAAACGACCGGGTCAGACATACGAATCCTTTCTGGGTAACGGACACCTGCTTGGCATGGGGATGGGGATGGGGATGCGGAGGAACGAACTGGAACCCGACCTGTCCAGTGCAGCATGTCCTGAAACAAACGTTCATCGCGGGTTAGCCTAATGAGGTGTTGCCCAAATAGCCATACCTTGGTTTGGGACAACTTTGGGCTCCTCTTCCGCTCCCGTTCGGGAAGGCCTTGCGACGCGGGTTTGAAGTCTGCATTCTCTCCGGAGCCGCGGGCGACGTGGCCAATGCATGGCGCTACAAGACCTGACACCGCAATTGCGCACCCGACTGGATCGGTTGGAGCGGGTGGTGGGGTTATTCGTGTTGGTGGCTACGCTGCTCTTGCTGGCCGGTCTGGTCTTCTACGTGCGCCAGACTGCGCAACGCCGAGGCTGGGGTCTGCGCAAACTTCCCTACTTTACTTTTGTTCGCAGCGCTGGGGGCCTGAAAGTGGGCCAGAGCGTTCAGCTTATGGGCTTGGACGTTGGCGAAATCACCGACATCCAACCGCAACCGCCCGGGTCGTATTACGACATGTTTGTGGCTTTCCGGATCAAAGAACCTTACGACGGCTATATCTGGGACGATTCCCGAGCCAAGGTGGGGGCGGTCGATTTCCTCGGGAAACGTTCCATTGAAGTCACCAAAGGCACCAACGGCACGCCCAGTTACCTCTTCAGCGAGTTCAAGGAGGTTCCCGTGACGGAGGTGGAGTCGTATCTGGGCGATACGCCGGTGCTTTTGGTCGACGAGATTTATGACCAGAGCGGCACCAACGTTCTGGCGCGCCCGAAGGAGCGCGTCACCCCTGTATTGTTGCAGCGAATCGTCGCCGCCGGCACCGTGGCGACTCTGCGTATCATCGACACCACCAATCAAACCAAGATGCCGACGGCCGTTTGGAATGATCGCGAAGGCCGCTACCGACTGGTGGGCAAAGATGTCGAGAGTCGCAAGGGTTACTTTCTCACTCCCAACGAATCGCCAGCTCTGACAGAGCGGCTCGAGAGCGTTGCCCAAGCGGTGGAGAACGCGTTGCCCAGCGTGCTAAACCTGACCAACCGGCTCCAGGCTCTGCTGGACAATGCGGCCTCTGCCGCCGCTCACGCCGATCGAATGCTCGGCTCGGCCGAGCCCACCGTAACCAATCTCAACGTGCTGGCCGAGAACTTCGCCGAGATCTCGCGCTACCTGCGCAATCCCCGCGGCTCCCTTGGCGACTGGTTGATCCCGACCAACCTGGCGCCGCAATTGACCCAAACGGTGGCGTCCGCCAATACCATCCTCACCAACACCGACGCGCGCCTAACGGAAGTGGCGGTGAGCCTGGATCGGGCGATCGACAACCTGGCCTCGATTACCGGCAACCTCCACGATCAGGTGCGGGCCAATACCAATTTGGTCCGGCAGATCTCGCGATTGATTGTTGACGCTGACGATTTGGTGCAAGGGCTCAAGCGCCATTGGCTGTTGCGCTCGGCTTTTCGCGGCACGGACAAAACGCCGCCGCCATCCAAGAAAGTGCGCCGCGCCACTTCGCCCAAAGACGAACGACCCTAGGAGTGCGGAGTGCGGAGTGCGGAGTGCGGAATGTGGTGGCAGAATCATCTGCGCCCACCCATCGCCATCTGCGCCCATCTGCGTGAATCTGCGGGCCCCCATCCGCGCGCATCTGTGGCCGCAGGTTAAGGAAACAATCCGCGGGTGCGTTTGGCGTCGTGCACGCGTTTGATGCCCAAGCTCAAGGCGGCTTGACGCATGGAGAGGCTATTTTTGCGGCTGTGGTTCAGCGTCAAGTTGAAGGCGGTTTCCAGGATGCGAAACAGTTTGTCGACGACTTCGGTTTCGTTCCAAAAGAAGCTCTGCAGATCCTGCACCCACTCGAAGTAACTCACCACTACTCCGCCCGCATTGCAAAGGATGTCAGGAATGACAAATATTTCCGGACGCTGTTCGAGGATACGATCGGCTTCGGGGGTGGTGGGGCCGTTGGCTGCTTCGGCCAGGATGCGACATTGGATCTGGCCGGCGTTGGCCTCGGTGATCTGGCGCTCCAACGCGGCCGGCACCAGGATATCGCAGGGGGTCACCAGCAGATCCTGATTGGTAATGGGGTCGCCGCCGGAAAAACCCGCTACCGTGCGTGCGGCGGCCATATGTTTTTCCAGGGCCCACAGGTCTAATCCTTTGGGGTTGTGCACGCCGCCCATCGCATCGCTGGCGGCGATGATTTTCACTCCCTGCCGTGCCAAAGACAGCGCAGCCACTGAACCGACATTGCCGAACCCTTGCACCGCCGCCCTGCATTTTCCGGCCTCGAGATTCAGCATGTCCATGGTGCGGTTGGTGAGGTAGGCCACGCCGCGGCCCGTGGCTTCGCGGCGTCCGAGCGACCCCCCGAGCAAGACCGGTTTGCCCGTGACGACGCCCGGAACCGAGTAGCCCATATGCACCGAATAGGTGTCCATCATCCAGGCCATGATTTGTTCGTTGGTGCCCAGGTCGGGGGCCGGGATGTCGACTTGGGGTCCGATGAACGGAATGATTTCCTGCGTAAATCGGCGGGTGAGCCGTTCCAATTCGGTGAGTGAAAGCTGGTTGGGATCGCAAGTCACGCCGCCCTTGGCGCCGCCGTAAGGCAAGCCGCACAGGGCACATTTCCAGCTCATCCACATCGCCAGCGCCGCCACCTCGCCCAAAGCCACCTCAGGATGATAACGGATGCCGCCCTTGGTTGGGCCAAGGCTCAGATGATGCTGGACTCGATGCCCGGTGAAGACCGCTGTGCTGCCGTCATCGCGATGGATCGGGATGGAAACGCTGAGCGCGCGTTTGGGGTATTTGAGACGGTCCCGGTCATCGGCGGGGATTTGGAGGTAATCGGCCGCCAGATCAAACTGCTGGCAGGCCATATGGAAGGTCGGGTGATCGTAGACGTTCACGCGTGTGTTGGAAAAACCAGCGCTAACGACACATTCGATTCTTGCAGGTGCCCGACTTCTTCATCTGTTCACATTCGCCGGTGATTTGCAGGCGCTGGCTTCTCACCGAAAAGCCGAGTTTATGGCTGATCTCAGATTCGATCTCGGCGATTCGGGAGCTTTCGAACTCGACAATTTTATCGCAATGGCTGCAGATGATGTGGTTGTGGTTGGGGTGATCGGCGTAGTTGGGATCGTAAAACTTGGATTCCTTCCCGAAATCCATCTCCCGCACCAGCCCGCTTTCCGTCAGCAACGGCAACGTTCGATACACGGTCGCTCGCGAGACCGACGGATCTCGCTCTCGGGCCCAGACCAGGAGTTGTTCGGCTGTGAAGTGTTCCTCCGTGTTGAACACCGTCTCGATGATCGCCTGGCGCTGCGCAGTCATGCGCAGTTTCTTCCCCTCCAAAAAGGTCAGAAACTTTTCTTTGGCAGCCTGTTTGCCCGGCGAAGACATCGCCGCACTATACTTTTCCCCACCCCCACAAGTCAATGAAGGGGCGCGGGCGATCGTCGATTTTCAATCTTGCGATTGTCGATTCACGGGGCAATCGACCATCGAAAATCGACCATCGAAAAATGCCAGGTTCAGGGTTTTTTGAGCGACGCCAGGTATTCGATCAAGTCGACCAATTCCTGAGTGGTCAGGCCCACTTGCAGCCCGGTGGGCATGAGGGACACCTTCGACTGTTGCCGGGAGGTGATGTCGGATTTTTTGATTCGCGTGGTGATGCCTCCAACGGCTTTGAGGGTGAGTTCATCGGCGCTTTCACTGGCGATCAGGCCGTAATATTCGTCGCCGCTTTTTAAAGTGACGTTGAAAGCCTCAAAACCAAAGGAGATCCCCGCGCTGGGTTCCAGGATGGCTTCATACAAGGCATCCTTGCCTAGTTTGGTTCCCACCTCGGAAAGGTTCGGGCCCAATTCCGTGCCCTGCCCGTGCACAACGTGGCAGGCCGAACAGCCGGGGATGGTATTCGTGAAAATGCGGGCGCCATTATGCGGATCGCCTTTCATCGCCAGCAACTTGTCCAGGGGCGGCAAGGGCACGGCGTTTTGGCCTTGCGCCGGGGGCAAGACCGTTGCCGCCTCTTGCTTGATCTCCTCCCAACGCACCAGACTCAAAGCGTTCCCGGCCGTGAAACGGAGGTCCAGAGCCAGCTGATCGTCTTTAGCCAGGCGCAAGACCTCGCGAGCGCCATCGGCCGTTTTCACCAGTGACCGGACAGCCTGCCGACGGACTGCTGCATCCTTCTTCGCATCGGTGACGATGGCCAGCAGCAATGGGTTTGCTTGTTTCTCGCCGGCGTTGCCCAAGGTTTCCACAACTTTGAGCACCACGCTCAGGTTGGTTCCCGTCAGGGCCTGTTGCAGCGGCGCGACGTCTCCCGCCAGGAGCAGGCGCATGGCCTCGGCACTTTCCGCCACCGGTTGCGCCAAGACCACCTCCAGCAGGCCGGTCTCCTGGTTCGGAATCTGAAAATGGCGCACGAGTTTAACGAAGTTCGGTGTGCCGCGCGTGCGTTCCAGCACGCGGAAGACGGCTTCTTTGAGCTTCGGATTGGTGCTGAGATCCGTGGACTGCAAGCGGGTCAATGTCTCGACCGCCAGCGCGGTCTTCTGCGCCTCGGCATCCGGTTCAGCGCTTTGACCTGACCCACCCAGGAAAGGACTGGCGCCAAACCACAAAACCAAAGCAACGAGATGAATTCGACGCACAGGCATGCGGGTAGTTTGCCGAATCACCACTCCGCGACAAGCGGGATTCGGCCTGTTCCTAGTTCCTCGTTGCTGGTTGCCGGTTGCGGGTTTGCGAAAGCGGAGCTTGCCGCGCCATAGCCCGCAGCGCGAAGGCGGGCCTGGCGCGCCGTAGCCGGAGCCGAAGGCGGAAGGATTTCCGTGGTCAGCGCGAATGGCTTTAACCATCCTACACCGGCATGGCGCATATTCACGAGAAGATCGATTTTACAGTGGCAATTTTTGTGGTGCACGCGGGACGCGTCCTGCTGGTTCACCATCGGAAGCTCGACAAATGGCTGCCGCTGGGCGGGCACATCGAGTTAGACGAAGATCCGGAACAAGCTGCGTTGCGTGAAGCGCGCGAGGAAAGCGGGTTTGAGGTGGAGTTGCTGGGAGAACGTCCGCCGACCACTGAACCTGGCACGCGCGCGTTGATTGGGCCTCGTTTCCTGGACATTCATCGCATCCACGACACCCACGAACACATCGGGATGATCTATTGGGCCCGTCCCAAAGGGGGACAATTGGCGTTGGCCGGAGACGAGCATCATGACATCCGTTGGTGCCTGGGTGAGGAACTCGACCAGATGCAGCCGCCGATGACGAACGCGGTGAAATGGTACTGCCGAAAAGCCATTGAGGAGATTTCGAACCGGGCGCAGGCGGCTTACTGAATGTCGCGCAAGTCGAACTCTAGACCAGCCAGCACGAGCGAGGTCAGCTGGCCGTTCTCCTCGGCGCAACGGTGCAATTCGTAGCGGCCTTGCTTGAGGGCGAGGATTTCGAGGGCTTTGTTGGCCGGATCGCCGATCCAGTATTCCTTCACGCCGAAGCGGGCGTAAAGGTCCCGCTTGTCGTAGCGATCGCGCCGCACGGTGGAAGGGGAAACAAGCTCCACGAGCAGGTCAGGCACCCCGAAGATTCCCCGGCGCTGAATGAAGTTAAGGTTCGCCGCCGCCACGAATACCAGGTCCGGTTGGACTGTGTTCTCGGCATCCAGAATCACATCAATGGGCGAATAGAAAACCTCACCCAGCTTTTGAGCAGTGGCGAAACGGTCGATGATCCGAAAGAGTTTTCGCGAATAATCCTGGTGCCAGGTATCCGGGGCTGGGGCCATAAGCAAATTGCCGTCGATGACTTCGTAGCGTTGATCGTCGTTGAGACGACTATATTCCTCGTAGGTCCAACGCTTGCCTTTCGTTTCCAGCACGACCGCCATGCTCGGATTGTAACTCATGGAGGTGTCGAAACCAATTCAAAGTTTGTTGGACGATGGTGCAATCCAGGGCCACTCGGCTTTGCCCAGAGAGAAGCTTGGCCTTGCCACGACTAGGAGAGGCTCGCGGCGGCCAGCGGCTTTTTCCAAATCGGCACCACGCGTTTCATCTCGTCGATGAGAAACTGGCAGGCGGCAAAGGCTTCGCCGCGGTGAGGGGCAATGACCTCGACCCATAACGATGGTTCGTTGACGCGGACCACGCCGATGCGGTGCACGAGTCGCACTGCCTCGATGGGCCACCGCTTTTCCATCTCTTGGAAGATGAGCTGGAACTGGTGCCGGGCCATCGGCTCAAAGGCTTCGTACTCGATGGCTTGAATCTCGCGACCTTCCTCCTGGACGCGCACGACGCCGGAGAAATAGACCGCGGCGCCCATGCCCGGGCTCATGCGGCGCGTCTGCACCCACGCGGCTTCATCGATGGGCTCCCGCGTGATCTGAAGCTCGCACTGCATAATTCCAATTGCGGCCCTGGTGGTTTTCTCGGTGTCCGTCGCCTACCCGCCCTGCACTGGCGGGAAAAGGGAAACCTCATCGGCTTCTTGCAAAATGTGATCCAACCCCTGGTATTCCACGCCCACCGCGATCAAGGTCGATTTGCGCATCGGTTCCAGTTTCGGAAAGCGGAGCATGAGCTGACGGTGAAGTTCGCCCAGCGTGGCGCCGTCGGGAAGTTGCTGCACCGCCTGCGCTGTTCCGGTGAGTTCCTTAAAATACGAATAGAAATGAACTTGAACAGTCATGAACTCTCGCCAATTCCGTGCGTCAGCCAAACAAACCGGCGCGCGGAGGTCAACCTCCCCGTGCGGAATGATCGAAGGCCCCCTCTTGCAGGAAGTGTTTGGTCTGGCGAATGGCCTGGCGGGTCTTCATCAGGAAACGATGAGCCGCGGCGATGATGATATGATCGGTCATGCCGGCCACCCGCGTGCTTTCCACGGAGACTTTACCGTCGTCATGCCCGGGGATGCACGCGCTGGCCAGCCAGTTCAACGAACGATTTCCGGCGATGACACCCAGCTCAAAATGCGCCGGTCCAAGCCGGTGCGGAAGCGAATCCACGTCGGTGCCGAGTTCACGGCCGGCTGGCCCGGTGATCACCCCGAATAACCACAGGGACCCGAAACGATCCACCAATTCGCTGCCTTGATTGGGAGGTCCCAACATCACCACACGCCCCAGACTCGACAACGAATGATTCGCCAGATAGCTCCGGACCAGAATGCCGCCAAACGAATGAGTCACAAAATGAATCCGCGTCGCTCCATCCCGCAGGCAGTTGGCCACGGCGTTCCCGACGACTTGGTCGGCGAGTGACGCGGTGGGGGCGGAGCGTGAAGCGTAACCAACGTTCAAAACGTGATAACCGGCCCGCACCAACGCCGCCTCCATGCGGTCCATGGAGTGTTTGGTCCGGCATAGCCCATGCAGCAGAATGACGTGTTCTTGCGCCGTGGCCTTGCCGCCGTGGAACGCCAGGAAGATTAGAAGAGCCGCCAGCTTGAGATCGCGATAAGCCATGACAGCTTGTCATCGTCCCGCAGTTGGCGCGCGAAGTCGATGATAATCCAGTCACAGCAAGGACATGGAGGACATGGGCGACGGCTGAACCTGGCCGATGAGCGCGTAGCTAACCCCGGCGCAGTGCGGCCAGCCAACCCAGGATTTGATCGGCGCAGGCCGCCGGGGACGACATGAGGACGTTATGGCTGCCCGACCAGACGATGCGGCTGGCGACATAACCCGGGCAATGGCGGCGTAGCCAGGGCCGGACCTGCCACCATGGCACGAGCGGATCCCAAGCGCCGCTAAGTTGGAAGACCGGCAGCGTCGTGGCCCGGGCAATGGACGATGGATCATTGTCGGCGATGAGTTGGTAGCGCGAATTTAGGGCCACGCGGTCAAGAGAGGTAATCCGGCGGGCCACAAACTCCTCCAGTTCAGCGGTTGACTCGGAGTTGGGGCAACGCTTTCGTGCCAGCCACGCATAACAACTGCAGGCACGGCGCAGAACCCAATGCGGAAACCGGCAACTCACCCGATGTGCCAGCTTCACTCCCCACGGCCATGGATGCCGGATGAACCCACCCACCAGGATGAGACCGGTCACTTCAGGCCGGTTAGCCTGCGGCCGGAGCAATTCCCAGGCGACTTGCGATGAGAAGGATTCGCCCAGAATCCAACAACGTTCGATGCCCAGTTCGACCAATCCCTTCGTGATGGCCCGGGCATAATTGGCCAGGGTCCAGCCGGGTTCACGCGGATAAGTCGTTTCCACAAGTCGCGCGCGGCCGGCCAAAGCTCGCCGAAAGGGACCCAGCAGTGTCCAGTCCCCATGCAGACCCGGCAAATGCAGGAGCGTCGGCAGAGCGTCCGATCCGTGGACGCGCAACTGCAGTTCAGGCGTGTCCCGGATGCCGTGCGACGATCGAGATCCGACTTCCGAGACTTCAGCGGATGCAGACGTCACGAGGCAATTTTCGTCGCGAAGCTGCCTGCTGGCAAGAGGCTCGGTCTTAATCGCGTTTCAGATCATAAGCTGCGGGACAGCACTGTCTCCAACTCTTCCTGGAGCAACGGGAGCGGATTGCCCTTCATGCTGCTGGCTTGAGCTGCGGCGGTGCAGAGTGCCGGCACGTCTTTCGGGGCGATCCCGTATCCGCCCAGCGCCGGAATTTCCAATCGACGACAAAGATCACGCACCCACGCCACGCCATCAGCGGCGCTGGCTTGCGCGCGGTTGGTGAGGATGCGAGCGATTTCGGTGTAGCGACCCAGGGCGGTCGAGTTGGGTTGTCGCCGTTGCAGGGCGCGGATGTTTGTTTCCATGACCTGAGGCAACAAGGCCGCGCATACAGCGCCGTGCGCAGCGCAAAAGCGTCCGCCGATGGGCGCGGCAAACCCATGAACGGCACCCAGCCCGGCATTGGCGAGTGCCAGGCCACTGAAGAGACTGGCCAGGGCCATGTCTTCGCGAGCCACCAGATCGTCGGGGACGTTGCAGGCGTGCTCCAATGACCGGGCCGCCCGCACCAGACCTTCACGGCAGAGGCCGTCGACGAGGGGATTGGCTCGACAGGAAACGTAGGGTTCAATGAGTTGCGTGAGGGCGTCCAAGCCGGTTGAAGCGGTCAGTGCTCGAGGCAGTTGCAGAGTCAGTTCCGGGTCAACCACCGCCAGCCTGGCTAACAGCAACGAACTCCGCAGGCTGGCCTTAACCTGGTGCTCCGGCGAAGCAATCACCGCGTTGCGTGTCACCTCGGTGCCTGTGCCGGCCGTGGTGGGAACCGCGAGGAACGGAAGGCCTGGAACAGTCAGGGTTTTTCCGTGGCCGACGACTTCCAGATAGTCGAGCACATCACCGGGGTTGGTGGCGAGCATGGCGACGGCCTTGCCCGCATCGAGGACACTGCCGCCGCCGATGGCGATGACCATCGCGCAGCGTTCGGCGCGGGCTTGATTGGCACCGGCCCGAACGAGGCTGGTGTCGGGTTCGCTCTTCACCACGAAGGGCATCGTTTCGATGCCTTGTTCGCGCAGAGCAACAAACAAGGATTCCGACCGAGCCGGATTATTTCCGGTTAGAACCAGGGCGCGCTGACCCTGGCTGCGGGCAAACGGGGCGAGTTCGCGTCTGGAGGCGGGGCCGAAGACGATGCGAGCCGCAGTAGCAAACTCAAAGTGCATGCAGGTCGGTCACCAGGCGGAATCGTGCGGGAAACAGTTCTGGTATTTGATGCTGGTCCGCGGTTCGGCCATGAGAGGGGCGACGGCATCGCGCCAGCGCGCATAGTGCGCCGTTTCCTTGTGTTTGGCAGGGGCATTGGCATCGCGATAAGCCTCGATCAGCACGAAGCGGGTCGGGTCATCGTTTTGTTGCAGCAGATCGAAGCGGGCAATGCCAGGTTCAAGGACACTTTGTTTCGCGTTCTCCAGGGAAGCCACGCGAAACTGTTCTATCGCGTCAGGTTTGACTCGGACGAAAACGGTTACAATAAGCATAACAGGAGAGCGATGATGGATGAGTAATGGTCGTCGAGGCTCGAGGAAACCTCCGGTGGCTTAGCGCAGGGCGGCGGTGCGCTTGGCGTGGGCGATGCACCAGAGATCTGCCCGCCCGGTGGTCGGATCCAACCCGCGCAAATAACGCGGGAAACTCATTGAAGGACGGGATTTCATGACGTGACTTTAGGAAAGCAGTCCAATGGATACAAGTACGGCGTCCGGTTGGTTGCGGTCGCATCGAATGCGAAGGCAACGGCCCGGTTCTTTGTTACCGCGCCTGCGCTTTTCGTTCTCGGTTGAGCACGATGCCGGTGAACCGCCATTGGTTGGCAAAATCCTCGGGTCGATAAGCGGTGATCCCGCGTGCTGGATCACCTACAACGATTAGTTGAGGGTCGGCGCGAAGCACAGTCACGTAATGATCCACGAACAACCCGTATTTGATCACCGCCAACGTGATGCCTGCTTGCTCCAGTTCATGAACGCTTTCAAAGTGGCGGAGCGTTGCAGTGATCCCCTGGGCTCCGAACCGTTTTTGAATCGCCGTCTGCAACAGATCCGGCGGCGTTCCGATGGCCGTGCTGGTATATGCAAGCACTGCTAGCTCACCCTCTTCCGCCGCGATCCCGAACTGTCGCAACCCCGTCACCGCCGCGGCTGGTCCACAGTTGTAGTCGGTGCCCTGCCGGCAAATGCCGTCACCGTCGATTTGGGTTGGCAGTGACAACAACATCTGCCGATTAAAGGCGGGGGCTAGAAACGGCCAGACGGCTTGCACAGCGACAAAGAACACGACGAAACACAAAATCGCGATGCGCTGCCGTCGCACCGGCAAACGTGTGAGTGGCGTGGTCAGGATCCAGGCCGTGACCAGCCCGCCCAGGGCGAATTCGTTACGTCCAGCCAGCAACCAACTGATGGGAGGAACAAATTCCAAACGCGGCATACGCCGGCCCAGGGCGAAGAGCACAATGACCACCAGCGGCAGCAGATACCCTAACAACCACCAGGGCGCCCGTTGCTTCGAGAAATATCGGCCCAAGCCATAGCCGCCCACCGCCAGACCGGTGGCCAGGACGGCTTCGATCCACGGCGTCAGCAATCCGGGTTGAATTCGGCCCGCGGCCTCAATCATAAAACACATCAAGGCACAACGTCGCCCGCGAGCGAGATGCGGATCTCCGTGGCCCCACGCGCGACCGGTGTGCGCGTGCGTTTCCCGCCCGGCCACCGGACCTCGATCTCTTCCGGCGGCGGCGTGGCGCTGAGGATTTGCGTCGCGCTATCTTGCGACCAATAACCGGAGCCGCCGTGAATCTCGCGCGCTGGTCCCCAATGAGCGCCGACGCGGGCACGGATGACGGCGCCGATACCATCCGGGTTGCCACGCGGCCCCTCCAGGCGCACGCGCAACCCGCGGCGCGGGGATGTGTTGCGAAACAGCCGGGTGGCGGCTCCGTTCTGCGTCACGATCAAGTCCAATCGGCCGTCCCGATCAAAGTCCGACAAGGCGGCCCCGCGTTGCTCACCGTCAATCTGCAGTCCGGAGACGTTCGACGGAATTGGATCCAGCCGGCCGGCGGCGTTGCCCAGGAGGACCAAGCCGCGGCCTGCATCCAGACGCGGCGTCTCGGGCTGAGTGGCGAAGAAATTTTGCGTGAGCAGAACGTCTTCGTGGCCATCCAGGTCGAAATCTCCCACGTTGACGCCGAAGGCGGGTGCGAATTGCGCTTCGCGGGGCAATGGCACAGCCTCGAACCGGCCGCCGCGATTGAAAAAGACCGTTGACGCCAGCGTGGTAACCTCCAATTGGTGCCCGCGCGCAAGTCGGTCGCCCCATAAAGTTGCGACAGTGCTTTCGCTGTAGGTTTTGTAGCTGGCCGCGCGTTCGCGCAGGAACGGCATGGTCATGGCCAGCGCATCGAGCATTCGCCGGGGCGCCAGTTTCCGCGTGATCGGGTCATACTCGGTTTCGATCAGGTCGACGGCGCCACGTTCTCCGAAGTCGCCGTAGTAAAGAACCAGGGGCTGTGCGGGGCTCGCCTGATAGGGGCTGTTGAGTCCCCAGTTGGCTGCAACCAGATCGAGGCGGCCATCGCCGTCGATGTCTCCTGCGGTCACCCCCCGCCACCAACCGGTGAAACGATCGAGCCCGCGTTCGGCCGTTTCTTCGCGCCATTGGCCCTGGCGAAACCCAAAGACGCGCAGAGGACCCCATTCGCACGTGATAACCAATTCGGCATAACCATCTCCGTCCAGATCGCTCCAGACCGCTCCGTTCACCAAACCCGCTTTAGCCAACAGCGCCGCCAAGCCCGCTTCCGGCTCGAGGGCATCGCCGTTGGCGCGGTAAAGGCGGCTGGGCCTCGCTTCCGGATAACGGCCGGTGACCGCGCTGCCGCCCACAAAGA
The DNA here is from genome assembly GCA_035577805.1 of Verrucomicrobiia bacterium. Classification (GTDB taxonomy): domain Bacteria; phylum Verrucomicrobiota; class Verrucomicrobiia; order Limisphaerales; family JADJPG01; genus DATLUX01. The sequence goes on along the minus strand of DATLUX010000500.1, from coordinate 52,368 downwards.
CATCCAAATCCCCGTCCCCATCGTAATCGGCCACGGCCACCGCGCTGCAGCCGGCCATCCCGCCTGGCAGCAGCGGGCTGATGGTTGGAGCCCCATTGCCTCCACCGCCCAACTCGATGCGCAGCACCGGCGGGGCTTCAGCGTTTTCCCATCCCGTCAATCCCGCCAGCAGCACTCGCCGGCCTGAGCCAGTCACCCAACCGGCCAGACCCGCTGAATCGTCCGGCAACCTGACTGGCGTGGACCCGGACCAAGGGGAGAACTCGACGCCACGTTCGTTGGAGACGACCCGGTAGATCGCCGGCGAGCCGCCACGTCCAGCACCGATGAAGAGTTCATCCACGCCGTCGCCATCCAGGTCGAACCAGGCGATCCCGGGTCCGGCCTGGCTCAATCTCCAGGGCAACAATGGCTGGCGAGTGAAGTCGTCATAAGCCTCTTCATAATGCCGATGCGGCAGGGAAGAACTGACGTCGGCAAAGAGGGGCGGTGAAACATTCGCGGGATGGGCAGGCGGGGAATTAGTCAAAGGCGGGGGGGCCTCGGCAGGCTCGAAGATTTCGTAACGCCGATTGGGAGCCACGTCTTTGATCTCGCTGCGCCGGCCGCTGCGCCAGAGGACCGCGATGGTCATATTTGTGTTCGTGTTGCCGGCTGCGAAAACCAGCATGGGATCGGCCCCGGCCAGGTAACGTCCACCACAGATGACTTCCTGGCGTTGGCGGGGGACGGCACCGCCAAGCAGGCTGACCTTGGCCCCGATGCCCTGCGTGTTGGGAGGCAACCCGCGCAATTTCACGGCGACACGTCTGGCGTCTGAATTGTTTCGGTAAAGGCCGACCGGGCTGCCCAGGTTATTGACGGCGAGATCGAGGTCTCCATCGCGATCGAAATCGGCCAGCGCGATAGCGTGATGAACACCGGGTTGATCGGTGCCCCAACTGGCGGTGACTTCCTCGAAACGCAACCCGCCGCGGTTGTGGAACGCGACGATCGGCGTGTGCAGCGGCGGGTAAAGGCGCATGTGTTCCATCAATTCGCGCGTGAACGACTGCTGCCGGACTTGGGCATCGGTGATTCCATTCCAGGAATGCTGGCGCGACTTGATCTCGGCCAGGGCATCCAGATCTTGGACGTCCTTGGCGTGGCCGGTGGTGATGAGCAGATCCTCATAACCATCCAGATCCACATCGAGAAAGACCGGCGACCAGGACCATTCCGAAGCAGCGACGCCGGCGAAGTTGGCGATCTCAGCGAAGGTTTGGTCGCCTCGATTCAGATAAAGTGTATTGCGCATGAACTGAGGTCGATCGTCGATGGAACCGATCGGCGTCGCGACGGCCGGTTGCGCGGCTTTCTGTCGTTTGCGCAGGCGTGGCTCACGACTCAGCATATCCACGACGAAAAAGTCCAGAAACCCATCCCGGTCAATGTCGGCAAAATCAACTCCCATGGAGCTGGCACTCATGTTGCGTAGCGCCAGCCGGGGCGCGGCGCGGAACCGGCCCTTGCCGTCATTGAGCCAAATCCGATCGGGGGTCCAGAAATCGTTGCACACATAGAGATCGGGAAAACCGTCGTCGTTCAGATCGCGGAACGAAGCCGTCAGCCCCCAATCCAGCGGCGGTTGGAGGAGAGGCCCGCCTTCTTCAGTTCGGAACCGGCCGCCCGTCCACGAAACTGGCGTAAACCGGCCTTTGCCATCGTTGAGATACAATTGATCCGGTTCCCCATATTCCAGCACCTGGCCGTTCACGACCGTCAAGCGGTCCTGTAATTCCGGCGGAACAGCGAGCTGGCCGTTCACCAGGTGCAACTCCACTTGGCCTCGATCCCGAATGTCTTCTGTCCGGTTATTGGCCACGTACAAATCCAGGGTGCCGTTGCCATCCACGTCCGCCAGGGTCAGGGTCATGCTGCCATGACGGCTGCCAGTGCGGGCGTAGGCCGTGACATCGCTGAACTTCCCGTGCCCGTCATTCAGAAAACAGAGGACACCTTGTCCGGTGGTTGCCACCAACAGATCCAACGCGCCGTCGCCATTGAGATCAGCGAACACCGCGCCGCGGAAGTAACGGCCAGGACACTGCACCCCGGCTTCGGCCGTGACATCCTTGAACTTCCAATTCCCTAGATTGCGATAAAGTCGATTAGGCGTGTCCAAGCCACAGAGGAACAAGTCGGGCCACCCGTCGTTGTCGTAGTCACCGGCCGCCAGGCCGGACCCGTTCAACAGCACGCGATTTGAAGCGGAAGCGTATTCACCGAGTAAATTCGTGAAGGTGACCCCGGTTTGATTGGGGGATAAGAGCGTGAACCCAGCCCGGCCGCCGGCCGGGACATCGAGGGGAAACCAGCGCGCGCCCGCGACCTCGACTCCGGACGATTCAGCGGCTTGCGTTGACCAACCCGGGAGGCCGGCGGCAACTGCCAACGCGAACGGAACAAAAATGATTCGGCGGAACATGCCGGGGCATGATGCAAACGAGCAGCTGGACCGTAGCAGTCGGGCGATGATTGCAAAGCGTAAACGGACTAGGGGACACATCACTAGTCCCCCCGGACTTCGTCGCCCACCTGACATTCACCGGCGATGATATCGCCGACGGTGTGGGTATCGCGACTGGGGCCCGAGATCTTGACCTCGGCGACTTTCAGTCCGGCCCGATACACGCTGAGCCGCTGTTCCACGGGCGGCAATGGAACGCCCACGGCATACGAAATCACCACATAACGAACCACTGGATTAATCGAGGTGATCCGGCCCGTGGTGCCCTGCGCGGGCGTGACGATCACAGCCGGGTTGGAATTGGGGGCGTTGGACGGCGCGGGACCGGTGTTGTGCGTAGACGGGGTCCGCGGCCATTCCGTCGTCGAAGGCTTAGGCGCGGCGCAGCCCGCCAACGCCAAAATCCCCACGAACGCGAAAGCAAGCCGGGTCCTGAAAGAACACCATGACACGTGTGTCACGGGCCTGTTGATAGCGAACCGCTCAAGGTCCTTCGAGGAAAAAGAGATCGAACCTCCAAGCCCGCCCTGGAGTGCGCTCGCCGGCAGGCTAAAGCGGAGGTTTCCGCTGTCCGCTTCCACCGTCCGCTTTCGTCAACCGCCTCATCTTGCGGACCCATGTCGCGATGGGGCAGTGATGCAGTTCGGCATTTACAGCTCCCGGAGGAGCCCTTTACTTTGGCCGTAATAAACAGCGGCGGTCTGGCAGGTGTTTAACGTGCTGACTTCTGCAGCGCTGGAGCGGCGGTCTATGACCGCCGCCCCACAAGAAATTAGATCTGAAAGTCGACGGACGCAGACCGCCGCTACAATGTGTGGATCATGCGGAATGTTTGTGGCACTAAGCAGCTACCGCTCCGTTGGTGCGGCGGGCGGTTCGTTCCGTGCCCAACGACCATCGCCGGTACCTTTTGTGTTTCGGCTTTCTGGGCTTCCCCTTGCGGGTTAGGACGCGGCCGACGGCTTTCGGCCTTTTGGGTTATGGTCTGGTTGGTTGGCGTGCTGGGTGTCCGGGCTTGGGATTACGAGGGACATCGGTTGGTCAATCAATTGGCGTTGGACTCGTTGCCGACCAACTTTCCAGCCTTTGTCTTGGCAGCAGACGCGCGGGAGCGCATTGCTTTTTTGGCTGGGGAACCCGACCGCTGGCGGAGCAGCGCCGAACCGCCGCTTCGCCACGTCAATCATGTCGATCATTATTTTGACATCGATTTATTGCCGCTCTACCGGATCGATCCGGGAACGCTGACTCCGTTTCGTTACGAGTTCATGACCCAGGTGGCTCTGGCCCACGCGGCACGCCCGCGCGATTTTCCCGTCGTTGATCCGGGGCGGGACCCGGATCGGAACCGTTCCTTGATCGGCTTTCTGCCGTGGGCGATCATTGAGTACGAGGCCAAGCTCAAGAATGGATTCTCCTATCTGAAGGAATACCAGCAAGCGGGGACGGCCGAGGAGGTCGCGAACGCTCAGGCCAATATTCTTTATCTCATGGGGGTGATGGGCCATTTCGTGGGCGACGGTTCACAACCCTTGCATACGACCAAACATAACCACGGTTGGGTGGGCCAGAATCCGCGTGGTTATTCGACCAACTATTCGATCCACAGCTGGATCGATGGCGGGTACCTCCAGGAATTCGGTGTGGACCCCAAGCAACTGCGGGCCCGGCTGCGTCCCGCCCGTTTGCTGCTCTTGGCGTATCCAAGCAGTTCGCCCACGAACATGTTTGCCGTGGTGATGAGTTATCTGCAGGAACAACATCGCCAGGTGGAACCGCTTTATCAGCTCGAGAAAGCCGGCAAATTGTCCGGCCGCCGCGCGCTCTCTCAGGAAGGCCACGATTTTATCACCGGCCAGATCGTGAAGGCTGGCCAGATGCTGGGAGATCTGTGGTGGACGGCCTGGCAGCAGGCGCCGCCTGATCTGACCCTGCGTTCGGCTTTGATGAAACGACGACTGGCTCCGGCTTTTTCCACCAACTCGCTGGGTATGCAATTTCGCCTCCTTCCCGCGGGCGAATTCACCATGGGCACGCCCCAGGCCGAGGCTCAAGGCCAGATCGACAAAGTCACAGCCGATTGGTACCGCCAGAGTGCGCCCAGCGAATCGCCTCCGCGGCGCGTCCGCATCAGTCAATCATTCTATTGCGGAACGCATGAGGTCACGCTTGGGCAATACCGGGCGTTTGTGGAGGCGACGGGTTATCGCACGGATGCGGAGCGCGACGGCCGGGGCGGCGGCGGCAGGCGCGGCGACCAATGGGTGGAGCAGGCGCCGGAATTCAACTGGCACGCTATGGGTTATGCGCGCGACGAGCACGAACCAGTGCTGAATGTGAGCTGGAACGACGCCATGGCGTTCTGCGCTTGGTTGAGCCGGCAAGAGGGGGCTCATTATCGATTGCCCAGCGAAGCGGAATGGGAATACGCCTGCCGGGCGGGGAATACCAACACCTACTTCTGGGGCAGCGCGGCCGAACGTCTTCCCGAGTTTGCCTGGAGCGGCGAAAACTCCGGAGGTCGCCCGCATCAGGTTGGCCAGTTGCGTCCCAATGCCTGGGGTCTCTACGACATGCTCGGCAACGCCTATGAGTATTGCGCGGACGGCTGGAGCACCAACATCCCGGTGGCGCTCGGGCAAGCCCGCGCAACGCAGTTCACGGACCCGCTGGTGGCTGCCGCGGGCGATGAGATTGTTGTGCGCAGCACGAGTTGGGGGACCAATCCAGTCCATTGCCGGAACGCCTTTCGGGGAAGCGCCCGCAAGGAACATCGGACTCAACGCGATGGGTTCCGCCTGGTGCGTGAAGTGGAACAGTGAAAGCCAGCAACCAACTCGACCGGCTGGTGTCGCCGACAAACTTGACCTTGGCCTGGTCCTAGTCTAGCCCGACTTTCTCAATCTAGCCGACCAGCTCGCGCATCGGCTGAGCGCCTTCGGGAACAAGAAACTGCGGGCGCCCAGCCAAATCGGGCACCGTCACCCGGGTGACATCGATCCCCAGATTGTGGTAAAGGGTGGCGAAAACTTCTCCGAACGTAACCGGTCGTTCGTTCGGCTCGCCGCCCAGCCGATCCGTGGCGCCGATGACCTGGCCGGTTCTCATACCGCCTCCCGCGAGCAAGGCGCAGCTCGCGCGCGGCCAGTGATCCCGCCCGGCGTCCTTGTTGATGGTCGGGGTCCGCCCGAATTCGCCCCAAACGACCACGCTGACATCGCGATCCAAGCCCCGTTGATGGAGGTCTTCGATCAGGGCGGAGACGGCTTGGTCCAACAAGGGAAGATCAGCGCGGGCGTTTTTGAAATTGTTGCCGTGATAATCCCAGAAGCCATACGCGACGGTGACGACGCGGGCTCCGGCTTCCACGAGGCGCCGGGCGATCAGGAACTGCTCGTTCAGCATCGGAGCCGCATCTCCGTGGACCTTGGCATCGCCTTTGCCGTAGCGCTCGCGAACCTGGGCGGATTCGCGTTGCACATCCAACGCTTCCAACAAACGGCTCGAGGTGAGCACGCCAAAAGCCTGTTGGTTAAACGAATCCATCCCGGTCATGAGCCCGCTGCCATCCATCTCGCGCCGAAACCGGTCGAACGTTTTCAGCAGGGTCTTGCGGTCCGCCAAACGATCCAGAGTGATCCCATTCAGGACCATGTCGGATTTGCCCTCGGCTTCGGGACGAAAAGAGTTATGACCTGCCCCCAGGAACCCTGGGCTGGCGGCGTTGTAAGGGCGGTGTTGCATGCGCGGCTCCAGACCGACAAAGGGCGGTATGCCCGCCTGCGTCGAACCCAGCACCTTCGAAACGACGGCGCCCATGGTCGGCCAGCCGCCCGGAGGCTGGCTCTGTTTCCGCCGCGCCGTCATGCACATGAAATCGGAATGATCGTCCACCGCGTCAGCCATCGACCGGATCACGGCCAGCTTGTCGCAGATGCGGGCCATGCGCGGGAGATACTCGCAGATCTGGAGCCCATCCACGTTGGTCGAGATCGGCCGAAATTCCCCTCGGATCTCCGAAGGCGCATCCAGCTTCAGATCGAAGGTGTCCTGATGCGGCGGGCCGCCCGGCAGATAGATCATGATCACCGCCTTATGCGATCGACCCACCCCGCTCTCTTGCTCCGCCCGCAACAGCTGCGGCAAAGCCAAACCGCCCAGGCTCAGCGCGCCGACGCGGATGAAGTTGCGACGAGACACTCCGTCGCAGAACCGCCGGTTGGCTGCCGAGGAATAGATCTTGAGCATGACGTCGTGTTAGGCAGTTGCTGGCGCCGCCGGCCTTGGCGGTCACCTTGGGCAACCTTCTAGCCCACCAACTCTCGCAATGGTTGCATGCCCGCTTCCACGAGGAATTGCGGGCGGCCGCTTAAGTCCGGAACGGTGACCTTGTTTACGTCCACGCCCAGACCATGATAAAGGGTGGCGAACACCTCGCCGAAGTAAACGGGCCGTTCATTGGCTTCCCCGCCCAGACGGTCGGTCGCGCCGATCACTTGTCCGTGCCGCATGCCGCCGCCAGCCAGCATGGCAAAGCTGACCCGGGGCCAATGATCGCGGCCCCCATCCTTGTTGATGGTAGGTGTGCGGCCGAACTCGCCCCAGACCACCACGCTGACATCCTTTTCGAGTCCCCGTTGGCGCAGGTCTTCCAGCAGGGCGTTGACCCCGCGGTCCAGCAGGGGCAGGTCCTGACGCAAAGCTCCAAAGTTATCGCCGTGATGATCCCAACGGCTGAAAGCCAGTGTGACGCAGCGGGCCCCCGCTTCGACCAGGCGCCGGGCGATGAGCATATGCTCCATCATCTTGGGACCACCATCGTCCCGGTTGCGTGGATCGCCTTTGCCGTAGAGTTCGCGGACGTTTTTATCTTCCTTCTCCACGTCGAGCGCTTCGAGCAGTCGGCTTGAGGTGAGGATGCCGAACGCCTGTTGGTTAAAAGCGTCGATGCCGTCCATCATCCCGCTGGCATCCACGTCGCGCCGGAACTGGTCGAAGGTCGCGAGCAGCTGTTTACGGTCGGAAAGACGATCGAGAGTCATCTCGTTGAGGATCATGTCATCCTTGCCTCCGCCCTTGTTGGGTTGGAAGGGGGCATGGCCGATACCCAGGAAACCGGCGGAACCGTTGTCGGACCAGGGGACATGTCCCATCTTCGGGGAGAGCCCCACAAAGCTGGGCATGGACCGATCGACGGTGCCATAAAGTTTGGACAACACGGAACCCAGGCAGGGCCAACCGCCGGGCGGTTGGGTGCGGGTAAGCCGGCCGGTCAGGCATTGGGCAGCCTCGTGCCGATCTTCCATGCCGACCATTGAACGGATGATGCTGTATTGATCAGCGCGCCGGGCTAGCAACGGTAGATGCTCGCAGATCTGGATGCCGGGAACATTCGTCGAGATGGGTTTGAATTCGCCGCGGATCTCGCTCGGGGCGTCTGTCTTCAGGTCAAACATGTCCTGATGCGACGGGCCGCCCGGCAGGAAGATCATGATGATGGCTTTGTGAGAACGACGGATGCCGGACTGACTCTCGGCTTGCAGCAACTGCGGCAAGGCCAAGCCCCCGAAGCCGAGGGCGCCGATCTTCAAGAAGTTTCTGCGCGAGATGCCATCGCAGAAGCCTGACTGTTTGGGTTGTGGGCCAAGAATGGTCAGCATAAACCGTAAACTTCCAAAGGAACAACGAGTCAGCCGTGAGAGCGACCCGAAGCGACCGGGCTTTGACCGGACTCTATCTGGCTCTATTCAAGCCATTTTCGTGCCGAAAGGGCAAGCGCAGATTCAACCCTCGTTAGGCGGAGGAAAGATCAAATTCGCCCGGCTTGACCTCGCGCCGGACGGGTTTGCCCTGGGCCTTGGTTAGAAAGCTCGTGTCGCCTTTGGAATCGGTTTTGGCCGGGGCCTCGGGACGGTTCTCACCGCGGGTTGGAAAGAGTCCGTAGCGGGTCAGCTTGTCACGCATGGTAGGGCGGGAAACGCCCAGCCAACGGGCGGCTTTGGTTTGATCGCCTCCGGCCAGGCGGATGGCTTGGCCATAGAGCTCGCGCTCCACCGCTTCGGTCAGGGCTTCCGCCACATTCCCGCCCTCACCCAGTTGCGCGCTGGTGAGCAGTTCGGCCACGTAATCGGTGAGTTTCTGATCGCCGGCGGGTCTGGGCGGGGTGGGCTTGGTGAGGGCAGTGCGGATATGCTCCAGGCTGATGGGATAACCGCGGGAGGCGATCAGAGCCTTGCGCACGATATTCTCCAGTTCCCGGACGTTGCCTGGCCAGGTTTGTTGTTGGAGGAAATCGACAGCGTCGGCGGCCAGGGAAGGACGTTCGAGGTTAAACTCCGCGCTGTAACGCGTCAGGAAATAGTTGACCAGATCGGGAACGTCTTCGCGGCGTTGGGAGAGCGGAGGCAGATAGATAACGGCCACGTTGAGGCGATGGAAGAGGTCGAGCCGGAATTCCCGGGCGTCGATGGCTTCTTCCAGGTTGCGATGGGTAGCCGCCAGGATCCTGACATCGACGGCGATGGTCTCCTTGCCGCCGACGCGGCTGATGGTTTTTTCCTGGAGCACGCGCAGGAGTTTGACCTGGGTGGCCAGGCTCATGTCCCCGATTTCATCCAGGAAGATGGTGCCGCCGTTGGCTTGTTCGAAGCGTCCGATGTGCCGCGCCTTGGCCCCGGTGAAGGCTCCGGCCTCGTGGCCGAACAATTCGCTTTCGAGCAGGTTCTCGGGAATGGCGGCGCAGTTGACGGTCACGAACGGGTGGGAAGCCCGGTCGCTATGCTGATGGACCGCGCGGGCGACCAGTTCCTTGCCGGTGCCGGTTTCGCCTTGGATCAGGACAGTGACGGGCATGGCGGCGACGCGGCCGATCTCCTTGTAGACCGTCTGCATTACCTTGCTGCGGCCGATAATGGCTTCGCTGGAGGAGATGGATTCCCCCATGTCGAGGCGTTTGGTGGTGATGCGAGTGCTTTCGAGGGCGCGTTTGAGGATGCGTAGGAACTCGGAAGGATCGATGGGTTTGAGGACGTAATCGAACGCGCCCAGTTTGATGGCGCGGATGGCTGCTTCGGTTGTGTGATACGCCGTGATGAGGATGACCGGCAGTTGCGGTTTGGCCGCCTGCAATTGTTCAATGACTTCCAGTCCGGTCAGGGCCGGCATCTGCAGATCGGTCACGATTACGTCATAGGATTTGGATTGGGCCGCGGAGAGACCTTCTGCCGCATCGGTGGTCATTTCGACTCCGTAGCCCTCTGCTTTGAGCAAATCCCGGAGCGCAGAAGCGACCGAGGCATCGTCTTCGATGATGAGGATTCTCGCCATGAGTTGTTACTTCTAGTTGGGCTGATTGGACACTGGTAAAATGACGCGGAAGGTGGAGCCGTGCCCTTCCCGGCTGTCGAAATCGAGCAGGCCCTGGTGTTGGTCGATGATTTTCATTGCGATGGGGAGCCCCAGGCCGGTGCCGTTGTCCTTGGTGCTGAAGAACGGGTCGAACAATCGTTCCTGGACTTCCGGGGAAATGCCGTGGCCGGTGTCCTGCACTTCGAGGACGACCGAGGGGGTGGGGCGTCCCGCGATGCGAACCTGATCCTGGCGGGCGCGCAGTGTGATGGTGCCCCGGCGGCCGATGGCATCGGCGGCGTTCTGAATGAGGTTAATCAGGACTTGTTTGAGCTGGACGGGGTCAGCCTCGAAACGGGTCTCGGCCATCTGCTCCAGCTTCAGTTCGATGTTGTGGCGCTGAAGATGAGGCCCCAGCAGGTCGCGAACTTCGCGCAGGGCGGGCTCGGCCGTAAGTTTGGCGAATTTGGGTTCGGTAGGCCGGGCCAGTTTCAGGAAGTTTTTGAGGATTTGTTCCAGCCGATCGATTTCATTCCGGATCAGGACAGCGTCAGCTTGCTCGGTGCTGTCGTCCTTCAAGACCTTCTGCAAGGTGAACAAGCGCACATTGATGGCCGTGAGCGGATTGCGGATTTCATGGGCCAGGCCCGTGGCCAGCCGGGCAAAGTGGTTCAATTTCTTTTGGTGTTCGACGGCGCTGGTGTCCTCGATCATTTTCTGGCGCAAAGGCAGGACAACAAAGCGGCCATAAAGCCCCATGATCAGCAGCACGCATTGGACGATCAAGGTCATCACCAGCAGATAAAACAGCGGCTGCAGCCCGCCTTTCATCAAATTGAAGAAAGACGTCATCCCTTCGCGCTCCGCCCGGGCTTTGGCCTGATGGGCCAATTCAGCGGGGCGCCGTTCCACAAACAGTTCGATCGCGGCGGCCTGGTCACGGGCCTGGCGGGCGACGCCCAACAACTCCATCTCTGGTTGGGCGGCTTTCACCAGCTTCTTCTGGACCAGATCAGGGGTGATGGGCTTGCCTTCGGGCAATGGCACGGTGGCGAGGTAATTGGAAAAAGAGCGAGCGGCGCGGGCGTAAAGTTCTTCGATCTCCAGATTGATGGCGTTGGAGGCAACCGAGCCCTGGCCGGGCGGCAAGGTGGCCAGCCATTCCTGCAACATGCCGTGTTTGCGGGCATCGGTATTCTCGGGTTGTTTGCGCAACCACGCTTCCAAGGCCTGGCTCTTGCCGCGGAACCGGCCGATTTCGCCCCGGTCCTTGTCGCGCAGGTAGACCAGCAAAGACTCGCGCAGTTCGGCCACGCCGTTCTCCAGATGATCCGCCAACAAGGCATAGCGCTCTTTGACCTCCATTAACGAGTGCAACTTGAGCAGTTCGCCGATGTCGCGGGCATCCTGGGTCGTGTCTGGTTCGCGCTTGGAAAGGTTAATCATCCCGTACGTGCGGAAAGCGGCATAACCCAGAGCCGCGGCGACCAGCAAGAGGGCGAATTCGAAGAGGGGCAGCCGGGTGTTGAGTCCGGGAATACGCCTGGGCTCAGGCCATCGGGGGCCTGGCGCCGCTGCGACTCGCCCGTTCAAATCAGAGGATCCGTTATTCATTAACCGATACTGCCAAATCCTGTCCCCGCTGTCCCTGCTCCCTGGCTATACCCCGCCCGAACCCCTTGCGACCACTCCTTAGAATGTCCATTCCGACCCGATTCGGGCCAGCCTTCGGTCCCCAGATTCGATTTCTGCGTTTCCTGTCCAGACCGAGCCCTTTCCCTCTCGCCTAGCTCGCTCCCCAGGAATAAGGTTCACTGTTACACCCAAAATGCCGCGGTAACCAGAAGAAAGATCGGGCGGTTCCCGGCCTGACGAACCGCAGTGAAGCGTGGATCAGGGGGGACTTGAATGGTTGAGCAACAACGACAAAGCGTCACGACGGTCGTTGCGCGACGCCAAGAAACTCAAAAGCTTTTTTCCGGTGCCCGCCGGGATGAACCCGAACTGCGAGGCGCGCTGGGCGGCCGCGCGTTCAGCTTCTCGCGCCGAGCGCGCATCAGCAGATTGGCCAGTTCACGTTGCTCGATGGGTTTGCTGAGGTAGTCATCCATCCCGGCTTCAAGGCAATGTTCGCGATCGCCGGCGGCGGCATTGGCCGTCATGGCAATGATGAGCATTTCGCTGGGGCCGGGGCCGCATTCTCCCGCGCGGATGCGTTGGGTGGCTTCGAGGCCATCCATCTCGGGCATGGAGACATCCATCAAGACCAAGTCAAAGGATTCCTTCCGCAGCCAATCCAGGGCTTTTTGACCATGTTCAGCCAGTTCCATGGTGCATCCGTGTTTTTTGAGCAGAGACGCGGCCAGGAGTTGGTTGACCCGGTTGTCTTCCACCAACAGGACGCGCAGACAAGGCGGCGGGTCCACCAAACCTTCATTGGGCCCGTTCAGCAGAGCAGGACTTCGCGGGGGCGCTTCCACCAGGTCCGCGCCGCGAACGGTCTCCACGCGCACGGTGAAATGGATGGCCGAGCCGACGCCCGGAGTGCTCTCGACATGAATGCCGCCGCCCATCAGTTCGCAGAGCCGTTTGCTGATGGCCAGGCCCAAGCCGGTGCCCCCATAACGCCGCGTGGTTGACGAGTCAACCTGACTAAACGGCTTGAACAAGCGACTCAAACGATCCGGCGGAATCCCAATGCCGGTGTCCCGCACCGAGAAATGCAGATCCATCGATTCGACTCCCGGATTCGTGGCGTCCTCTTCGGACACCCGCAACTCCAACGGACGCACTTCCACGCTGACTTCTCCTTCGGCCGTGAACTTGACCGCGTTGCCAATCAAGTTAAGTAGAATTTGGCCTAGACGCGTGGCATCGGTCTTGACGTGACTTGGCACCGCGGGGTGGATGACCGCGCGCAGCTGAAGGTTTTTGGCTAGCGCCCGGGGACGCGCCAAGGTCAGTGCGCGTTCGACCACCTCACGGACCCGCACCGGGGCAACCTCCAATTCCAGCCGGTCTGCCTCGATTTTCGAGAAGTCCAGGATGTCATTGATCAGACCGAGCAACGTCGCGCCGCTCTCGCGAATGACCTCGAGATAATCACGCTGTTCGCCGGCCAGGCCGCTTTCGGCCAGGAGATCGGCGAAGCCCAGCACGCCGTTGAGCGGCGTGCGGATCTCATGGCTCATGGTGGCGAGGAACAAGGTTTTGGCGCGGTTGGCGGCCTCCGCAGCCAGCGCCATTTTGTTGGCGCGCTCGATGGCGGAACCCAACTGGGCGTTGGTCTCGGCCAGCTCGCGATGATGCGCCTCGGCGATTCGTTCCGCACGCTCGCGTTCGGCCAATCCGCGGCGGAATTCCAATTGTTGAAGAACTTGGCGGGCCAGGATGCGGAGACCATGCTGTTGCGGGGCATTCAAGGTGCGCGGCACTTGATCCATCACACATAACGTACCGAGAACATCGCCTTGGGGCGTGGCGATTGGGGCGCAGGCATAGAAACGAATCCTGGGGGCGCCTGCCACCAGCGGGTAACCGCGAAATCGTTCATCCTGCAGAGCATCCTGAATCAGCAACAGCCCGTCGGGTTCCACCAGTACCTCCGCTCCAATGCTCGTTTCGCGCGGCACCGCCTGCACGGTCAGACCGGTGGCGCTGCTAAACCATTCCTTCATCTCGTCGATGAAAGTAATCGCCGCCATCGGCGCCTGACATAATTGCGCCGCCAGTTGCACCAACTCGACCTCAGCAGTGCCCGCCGGCGTGTTGAGCACGTCGTAAGCGCGCAGCGCACAGAGGCGCGCGTTTTCGGCCGCAGGCGGAACCGTTTTCGTCGTCACCATCGGTGAGATCCTGCCTTACCATCGGCTGTTCCAACCTGCTCCTATATGATGGATTAAACTCGGATTAAACTCGGATCCATCCCCCGCCACGAACTACCGCAAAACTACCCCAAAAAAAAGCTAAAGGATTCCCGACCGTTTCCGATAACAAGAGTGAGAACCCGTGGCGAGGCCACGGCGGCTTTCTCGAGCAGGACGCTTGGGCCTGCGAGTCGAAGGCACAATTAAGACCGGTCGTTTGGACGCCCCGGACTTTATTGTGCCTTTTTTGTTGGGCGAACACCCGGAGATGGGGGCGCGGCGAACAAATTGGGCGGGTTGCAATGAATTTTTTCCGCTGGAGAGCGATCGCTTTCCCGTAGCGTCACCCGCCCAAGCCCTCGCTGCGGGAACCTCAGACCGCCGCGGCAGACCCACTGCCTGCCCACAGTCCTGCCGCGGCGGTCGCTGTTTTTCAGAGCGATCCCGATCGGCTCGGTGTACCTCGAAGAAGAACTATTCCGCTACGAGGATCATTTTCGTCCAGCACTCCGACAATATAGTCACAAATGAAGTGGTGGGTTGGCGAGCGATCAGTTTCTAAACAAGTCCTGTTTCTAAACAAGTCCTTCGAGGACCGTGGGCAAGCGATCCAGGCTGCGTTTAAGGTTCATTCGTGCCAGGCCGCGTTCTGACTCCGCCTTGTCGGGGTCCGGTTGGGAAGGGAAGAGGAGGGTCCAGCCGGACGCGTTGAGCCAGTCGTGGTCGCTGACGGGATGCGGATTGCCGCTGTTGCCGATGGCAGCGTGGCGAATGAGGAGGTCGGCGATTTGGACGGCGGCCACCAGATGGACGTGATGCGAAGCGCGTTCCGGGCGATGATGATAACGGGCGACTTCAACGAGGGCGTCGGGCAGATGATGGCTGGCCAGATAGATGGCGCCTAATTCGGCGTGATCCATGCCCAGAACAGCCCGTTCCCGTTCCAGAGAACCGGCGGGAGTCAGGGTGTTTTCGCCGTAAATGGCATCAAAATGTTCCGGGCAAGCGGCGGCCAGGGCGATTTTGCCGACGTCATGAATCAGCCCGCACACATAATCGACATCGTCGGTGGGCATGCGCACCGCGCTGATCACTTCCCGGGTGAGAATAGCGGTGCCGATGCAGTGCTGCCAGAAATTGCGCCATGGGAAGAGAGTCTTTCCGGCCAGACGCTGGAAGTCCTCGATGATCGGCGTGACCATCACTAACTGCCGGATCTGGCGCACACCGAGGTAAAAGACCGCTTCCTCAATATTATTCACGGGACTGGAAAGGCCGTAATAAACCGAGTTGACCAGACGCAGCAACCGGGCGGTCAGGCTGGGGTCGCGCCGGATGATCTCAGCCACCTGCGACGTATACCGATGATCGGCGCCCAACAATTCTCGCAAGGCGCTGTTGATCGAGCCGAGCGAGGGTAGCCGTGGACAATCCTTCAGGCGGTTTTCGATCTGTTCGCGGGTTAGGGGCTGCGGCGGGGCGGCTGCGGAAGCCGGAGCCGGCCCTGCCGACAGGGTGTCGGTCGTCATGCCTCGATCATCGTCTGCTGGTGACCGAAGTTAAGCTGGGAACGGCCATTTTCCTTGGACAAACGTGCGTGCCGCGTCCGGGTGCAGTCCGCGGGGTAAGTTAAGAGCGCGGGGCATCAATGGGCGGCGCGACATGTGCTTCACACAAGGCGCCTAATGCTGCAAACTTGGACCTCGAGTCAGAAATCGAGTCAGTCAGATTAAATCGCGCTTGAACCTGATGCCATTCCATACAGGTGCGGTTCTGACCGCGCTGGTGAGTTGTTTGTGCCGGCTGACCCTGGCGGCCGGAGAGCCCGCCTACCTGCCCGCGGTCGGCCCGCCTCCTCTTCGTTTCGCCATGCCGCCGGCGGCACCCACCGTTGCGGTGTCGTTGCCGCCCCTGCCTGCGAGCGCGTCTGCGCCTGAGTCCGTCGTCGCGGGCGACCCTGCGCATCCAGTGGCCGCTGCGACCAACGCGCCTGAGGGCAAGCTGGTTTCGCCGCCGGAATCTGCGCCCGGCCCGCAGCCGCCGGGCTCGAACAAGCCGGAGGAACCGCCCATCTCCAGCTTCCTTTTTCCGGTGCCAATTGATCCGCAATTTCCTTCCGCGCCTTTGTGGCAAAATGACGGCTCGACTTCCGGGATTACCCCGGATTTGTACGCGTTGATGAGGTTCTTTGTCACCCGTTCCACCAACAATTCGCCGGCCGTTTCGATCTTCGGTCCAGTCCCGTTCATACCACCGGCGCCGCGTCCGCCGTCGAGTTCGGCCTCCTTTGAAACGACGCCTGCGTCCTCGGGTAAACCATGAGAGCCGTCGCCGACACTGAAGGATGGAACGCGGCCCGCAGCCTGCGGGCAGGCGGGCTGGGTGTGTGCGCACTGCCCGGATGGGCTTGGGGATGCGCGATCGGATTGTGGCTTGGTCTCGTCACGAGTTGGCCGGCTGAAGTCGGCTCGATCCCGAATGAGGGTGCACCGGCGCGTCCTGGTGCCGAGCGCGCGACCAATGAGCCGCCTTCGTCGGCGGTCCCGCCCGCCGCGGTGACGGAGGCCCTGGCCAGCAGCAATCTTCTCCGTCCCAGCGACCAGGCGGCCTCGCCTGCTCCGCCAAAAGATCCCAGGCTGGATGCTCGGTTTCAGATTGATACGGCGCGGCAGTTGCGCCGGAGCCAGGATTTTGCGGGCGCCTCGAGGATGTTGATTACCTTGTTGGAGGATGCGTTGCCGGCGGAGTTGCAGCGCGCGGCGTTGTACGAGTTGGCGTTGCTGGCGCAGGATGAAAACCAACTTTCGAGAGCCCAACAAATTTTGGCGCAGTATCTGAAACTGTTCCCGGAAGATCCGACGGTGCCCGAGGTGTTGCTCAGGCAAGGTCTAATCTTTCGCCAGTTGGGCGCGCACCAACTGGCCCTGGCGAAATATTATGCGGTGATGAACTCCGCGCTGAATTTGAAGCTGGAGCAATTCGATTACTACAAGCGGCTGGTGCTCCAGGCGCAGACCGAGATTGCGGATACGTACTATCTGCAGGGGAAATTTGCGGAAGCCAGCGATTTTTTTGGGCGCCTTCTCAAACAAGACACGCCGGAACTTAATCGCGCTCGGGTGCAGTTCAAAGTGATCCGCTGCCTGGCCGCCCTCGACAAACACTCCGAAGTCATCAGCCAAGCGGAAAAGTTTTTCGAAACGAACCCGGATGCCCCGGAAACTCCGGAACTGCGTTTTATGTGCGCCAACGCCCTGAAACAACTGGGCCGCAGCGCCGAGGCCCTGGTGCATGTGATCAAATTGCTCGAAAGCCAGGAGGCAGCGGCCCAAACCAACGGCGACTCCTGGATCTATTGGCAACAGCGGGCCGGCAATGAAATCGCCAACCAACTTTATCTGGAGGGCGATTACCTGCATGCGCTGCAGATCTATGATCATCTGGCTGGGCTCGATGCCAGCCTCGCCTGGCAGTTGCCTGTCCAATATCAGCTCGGCCTCATCTATGAACGGCTCAATCAACCCGAGAAAGCCACCGCGGCTTACACGGTCATTCTCAGTCGCGAAAAGGAGCTCACCGCGGCGGGGGCCGAACCAAGCCTTAAAACCATCGTTGATATGGCCCGGTTCAGAAAGGAGCACTTGGCCTGGCAAGGCCGCACTCAGGTCGCCGTGCAAGCGCTGCACCTCGGACCACCGCCGCCTTCGAACCGTAAACCTCCTTCAGCGCCGTGACCCGCCAGCCCATGAATAGCGCCCCGCAAACCCTGGCCGATCTCCGCTCCCATCAGGCCATCTGCCGCGAGTTGCTGGCCCTGGCCGAACGCGAGTCACTTGCCCTGCGCCAGGACCAACCCGATGCCCTCCACGAGATCTATCGCCTCAAACGCCTCCTCCTGCCCCATCTCCATGAGTCCCTAGGGAAGATTCGCTGCCTCCGGTCGGCCTGGCAAAGTCTTCCACCCGCCGGACGGTCCGCCCAGCCCGAGACCCAATTTCTCATCCGGCAGGTGCAGGACCTCATCATGCGCATCATTCTGCTCGATCGCGAAAATGAACAGAGCCTGTTGCGTCGCGGATTGATCCCAGCTCGGGAAATGGCGGCGGCGAGCCGGCAACCCGCCCATTTCGTTTCTGATCTTTACCGTCGTCACGCGTAGGCTCTGGGCGCGACCTGGGCCGGCGCACGCGCCGGAAGGGGCACGTCTCATCTTTCTCAGCTTTGTTTCCCCTTTGAAGTTTTAGGGCGCGTTGGCAGACTCCGCGCCCTGCATGCGCGACACGTTCCGAGCCTGGTCTGAAGCCATCGAGACGTTCTTCCTGCAGGTTATCCTGGAGGAACGCCGCGACAAAACCGCGGCCGTCGCGCGTTTTCTATTGTTCTTCGTCTCGAAGGCCTTCCTGGTGGTGGTCAAGCTGCGCCGTTTCCTTTACGACGTGCGGTTGTTGCGCGATTCCACGCTGGGCATTCAGGTCATCGCCATCGGCAACCTCACGGTGGGCGGCACGGGCAAGACCCCGGTGGTGGAGAAGTTTGCGCGGGAGTTGCAGAATCAAGGCCGCAAGGTGGCGATCTTGTCCCGAGGTTATCGGTCCAAACCTCCGCCTCTGACCAAACGGCTGCTCGACCGGATTTTATTGCGGTCCGATACGACGCCGCCGCGCGTGGTCTCGGACGGCAAATCGCTGCTGTTGGATTCGGAGACGTCGGGGGACGAGCCGTACATGCTGGCGTCCAACCTGCGGGATGTGGTGGTGCTAGTGGATAAGGATCGGGTCAAGAGCGGGCGTTACGCGATCGAAAAGTTCGCATGCGACACATTATTGTTGGATGACGGGTTTCAGTACTGGAAGCTGGCGGGGCGCCGGCGCGACATTGTGTTGATTGATTGTCAGGCCCCGTTCGGGAACGAATTTTTGCTGCCGCGCGGGACGCTGCGGGAGCCGCCCACGCATCTGTTGCGGGCCGGCACGATCTTCATCACCAAAAGCGACGGCAAGACCGGAGCGTTGCGTGCGCGCATTGCCCGGCTCAATCCCAGCGCCGGGATTATCGAGTGCATTCATCATCCGCTTTATTTGGAGGATGTGTTTACGGGTGAACAAGTGCAGCTGGACTATCTGAAGGGGCGCAAAGTGGCGGCCTTCAGCGGCATCGCGCAGCCCGAGAGCTTCGAGAACAGTTTGGTGGCCTTGGGGGCGGAACTGGTCTATTCCAAGCGCTTTGCCGACCACCATCGTTTCACGCAACAGGAAGTGTTAAACGCCGTCAACCGCAGTAAAAAACGCCAGGCCACCGCCATCATCACCACGCAAAAGGACGCCGTCCGCTTTCCCAAGATCGATCGACGGGATCTGCCGATTTGTTTTATGCGCGTGGAAATTAAGATCGTGACGGGGGCCAAGGACTTCAACGATTGTGTGCGGCAGATCTGTTTTCGGTGAAGCATGGACGCGGTCCTTTATGTGGTGGCGCTCGGGTTGCTGAAGTTCCTGCAGTCTTTGCCTTTGCCCTGGGTGGCGCGGCTGGGGCGGGCGGGCGGAGCGGTTGCTTATGCCCTGGATGGTCGTCATCGCCGCGTGGCTCAACGCAACCTGGCCCTTTGCCTGGGAGCCGAAAAATCGCCGGAGGAACTCCGCCAGCTGGCGCGCGAAAATTTCCGGCGGCTTGGGGAGAACTATTGTTGCGCGATGAAGACCGCCTCCATGAGCTGGGAGGAACTGCGTCCGTTAATCGAGTTTGTCGGCGGCGACAAGTACGCCCGCCGCGGCTCGCCCGATACGCCGCAGAGTGTGATCACGGCGATCGGTCATTTCGGCAACTTCGAGCTCTACGCCCGCCTCAACCCACTCGTTTCGTTCCTGCGCTTTGGCACGACATACCGCGGCTTTCGTCAGCCCCGCGTCGATCGCCTGGTCCTCTCGTTGCGCGAAGGGTCCGGGTGCGTGTTTTTCGAGCGGCGCACGCAGGCGTCCGCCTTGAAAGCCTGGATGCTGGGCGGCGGCAAAATGCTGGGCTTGCTGGCCGACCAACATGCGGGCACGGGCGGCGTGCGGGTTCCGTTCTTCGGACACGATTGCGCCACCACCGCGTCTCCGGCTGTGTTGGCCTTGCGTTATGATTGCGCGCTGCACACCAGCATCTGTTACCGGGTCGGCCTGGGCCGCTGGCGCATCGAAGTAGGCGACGAGATCCCCGTCCGCGAGGGGGGCAAACCCCGCCGCGTCGAAGCGATCACCTCCGATATCAACCGCGCTTTCGAAGCAGCCGTCCGCCGGGACCCGGCCAATTGGTTCTGGGTGCATAATCGGTGGAAACCTGACAAGCAACCGTCCGACTCGAGGGGTCCGCGCCCGGCCTCCACCAGCCGGCCGACCGCCGAGGCGACTTAGGCCGGTCCTGTTCGGGATGATCGCCCGCCCTGTTTCCTTCACCGGTGCGCCACCGCGCCGGATCCTGGTGAGATCAGTCAACTGGCTAGGGGACGCCGTCATGAGCACCCCGGCCCTGTTGCGTCTGCGACAAGCCTATCCCGATGCGCACCTCACGCTGCTGACTCCAAGCAAGCTCAGTGATCTCTGGAAAGCGCATCCTGCGCTCGACGCCCTGCTGGAGTTTGATCGGCGGGAAAGTGTATTTGCTGTCGCCGCGCGGTTGCGGGTCGGCGGGTACGACACGGCATTGATTCTGCCGAACTCTCCGCGATCGGCCCTCGAGGCGTGGTTGGCCCGAATCCCGCGCCGGGTGGGTGCCGCGCGACCCTGGCGCGACCTGCTTCTCACCACGCGCGCGCCGCGGCGCCCCGAAGAAATCCGGATGCACAAACCATCTCGAGGGGAGGTCCAGCGACGGATTGCGGGAACCGCGCCGGTGCCGGTCATTTCGCCCCAAGCGCATCATCTTTATCATTACCTCCATCTGGCGGCGGTGCTGGGCGCCGATCCGACTCCGTTGGCTCCGTTGATTGCCGTGGTGCCCGAGCGGGTCGCAGCAGTGCGCGAACGGTTCCAGGCTCCAGACTCCGCGCCTTTGTTTGGACTCAACCCGGGTGCGGAATATGGGCCGGCCAAGCGTTGGCCGGCGGAACGTTTCGTGGCCGCGGCGGTGGCTTTGCATCGCCAGTTGGGTTGTCACTGGTGGGTGTTTGGGGGGCCGGCAGAGGTTGGGTTGGCCTCGTCTATCGCCGGCCAGATTGCGAATGCAATCGGCTCCAGAGAAGCGGGCGCGGCGTCCCCGATAAAGTGTTTGGCCGGCCAGACCTCGTTGGGCGAGTTATGCGCGGCGTTGCATACGTGCGATTTGATCCTGACGAACGATTCCGGGCCCATGCATCTGGCGGCGGCGGTTGGGACCTCGGTGGTCGCACCATTCGGCAGCACCTCACCTGAACTAACGCGTCCTGGTTTGCCCGAGGCAGGAAGCAACGTCATGGGTCCTGAAGAATTACGCCTTAGCCAGCCTGCGGTTTCGGCGTTGCAGCATGAGATCCTCCGCGTTCCCGTTGATTGCGCGCCCTGCTTTTTAAAAGTTTGTCCGATCGATTCTCGGTGCATGACTGGCATCCCGGTCGAGGCGGTCGTGGCGGCCGTGACTCGGGCGTTCCTGGCCGGTGCCGCCGAAAATAGGCTGTAACCAGGCCGGGGTGTGAGGGCGTCGTATGGGAAGTGTGCCACAGGACCGACAGGCGTCCCTTGGGTCCTGCTCATTGGGTTGGCGTAGGGGTAACCTTCGGGCCGGACGCGGTCCGAGGGCTCGGGGCGCTGCTTCACTGGCGGCGCCCTCTTTGTGTTTCAGCCTTCGCCCTGACCTCCTCCGCGCCGAGCGCTTGGTTAGAGCCGGCGCAGTTTTAGCGAATTAAGATCGAACCAAACCTCTCCTTGCAGGGCGTGGAATTCACAGACCACTTCGACATCGGCGATTGGATCCTTGACTTCGAATTCGTGAGCCATCGCGCGCCAGGCGGTCGTTCCGTTGATGCGCCGGTTGGTGGTATCGCCCGAGATGCGCAGGCCGACGCTCCCGCCCGTAACCCCTTCGGTGCGGAGCAGGCCTTCGAACCGGTAACGACCCTGGGCCAGGCAGACCTGCGCCCGCCAGGAAGCGCGGCTGCGCCCGCCTCTTGCCTGCACATGCAAGGTGGCTTTCCCGTCGGCCTCCGGCCGGTCCATCACCGGTTCGCCTCGATCGAATTCCTCCCGCCATCCCTCGGGCTGGGCGGTGCCATCGGTTCCAAGGCGAAGCGGGGCCGGCGGGATCCCAGCGAGCTGTTCGCCCACGCGCTGGGCGCGCAAGGTGATGCGTTCGCGCAGGAGGGTAGCATTCCGTTCGATCAGGGCCAAGTCGGACGGGTTCAAGGCAGTGGCGCGGATCCGCGCGAGGGCCTGGTCGATGCGATTGCTCAGGACGGGCAGACGAAAAACATTGGTGAAAAGCGTGCCCACTCGCTCTCGATACAGGCGTTGGCCTTCCTGGGTCTGTAGGACGGCGCGTCCGACGATGCTCTTGGTGGGCGGCTGGATGGAGGTGTTGGGGCGTCGAAAGGCCCAGTCCAAGCCGTGCGTGATGAAGACCATCTTGTCCGAGCTGGGGTCGTGATAGAGCCGGTAATTATTGGTGTGGATGGCGTAACCGTCCCATTGGGCGACTAACATTTCCATGGCCGCAAAGGAGATGAAGCGATCGATATCCAGCACGCAATTGAGCTCCTGGTAGCGCCGGTGCGGCTCCTCGATGCGGGTGGCTTCAAGCAGAAGCTTGCGATCCTCCTGATCGCCCGGCTTGCCGTTGTCCTGGTCGAGTTGCGCATCGATGTCAGCCAGGTAACCCTCGTAAAGATTCCCTTCTGCGCTGCGGAAATGTTCCTTGAGAAAGCGCTTGTTCATCGCTTCGATCGCCACGCAAAGCCCAAGATCCCGCCCATTCAGTTGCACCAGCGCATGGGTCACTCGCGCTGCCGGCACCCCCGCGTCGCGAAACAAGCCCGTGGCCAGCAATTCAGCCAGATACGTCGGGTCTTGCGCCGAGTTGTTCAAGAGCAGTTTGGTCAGGCCACAGTATTCCTGACCGGGCACGAACTCGTCGAACTTCAAGGTTAGGCTCGGCTTTTCGTCGACCGTCCGGAAACTGCCCATGCCCTTGAGCCGAATGCCCACATTGGTCAATTCCAGGGCGCCCTGCCGGACCGTGCCATGCACGTAAGTCCGGGGCGCGCGGCGCAGTTTGGCGAGGTCAGACGCATCGACTTCCACGTGAAAAGACAGCACCGATCGTTCGGCAAAGAACGCGGCGCGCGCCTCGGTCTTGGAGGCCGGCGTCTGAGTTGGATCTGGTCTGACGGCTCCGATGGCCGCGCCAGCAGAAAGGGCAAACGCGAAGGCGCACCATGAACCCACCAATCTAACGTAGCAGCCGAGGTCACGAGGCTCTGATCTTTTTCCCGGAGAACGCATTGGGGTAGAGTGAGCCCCTTCGACAAGCTCAGGGCAGGCTTCCTGACAAGCCAATCTAACGTAGCAGCCGAGGTCACGAGGCTCTGATCTTTTTTCCGGAGAACGCGTTGGGATAGAGTGAGCCCCTTCGACAAGCTCAGGGCAGGCTTCCTGACGTCGGCTGCTACTACCTGAGGGTCGGTTCATGGAGAGCCTCCATCTGCTTTTGCACACGCATTGGGACCTTGAACCCTTCGTTCCCGAAGACGCCCCCGTGTTTCCGCTTTCCGCTTTCCGCTTTCCGCTTTCCGCTTTTCCCCCACGGTTCCTGGGGAGGTGTTGGGATCATGGCCACAAATTCTTACGGCAGACCGCCGAGGCTGGTCGAGTGCCAACTTGACTTTACACAAAAGAAACTGTGCAACCGCGGGCCCGCGGTGCATGCTCCGCTCAACAATGTCTGGGCGCCCCTATCAGTCCCGTGGTTTTGGCTGGAGGTGGTCCTGTCGACTGGTGGAGATGCTTGGGCTCGGTTGCCTTCTTTTCATGGCCGGCTGCGCGGAGGCCGGTCCGGCTAAGGCCGCGCGAAAACCCGCCCTCACCAACTATCATGGCGTGGTCGTGGCGGATGACTATCAATGGTTGGAGGACGAAACGAATGCGGAGGTGCAAAGCTGGACGCAGACACAGCATCTCATGGCTCGGGCTTACCTGGATCGATTGCCGGCTCGTTCGGCGATCGAGGAACGGATCGAAGAACTCTTCGAGCACGCTTCCTCGGATTACTACGGTGCGCGGGCGGGAGGAGGTGTGATTTACTGCTTGCGCCTGAAGCCGCCCGCGTCTCAGGCGGCGTTGGTACGGATTGTATCCCTGAGCACGCGAGCTTCCGAGTTCGTTCTGAACCCAAACCAACTCGACACCAACGGAACCACGCGCATCGAGTTTTTTCAGCCGTCACTCGATGGCAAGCTGGTGGCCGTTTGTTTGAGCGAGCCGGGAGTGGCGGGAGGGACCTTGACTGTTTACGACGGGGGAACCGGCCACCGGCATTCGGATGTGATCTCGCGGGTTTCCTTTCCTGGTGGCGGCGGGAGCGTGGCGTGGGACGAACAAGGCTTCTATTACACTCGCTATCCGCGGGTCGGCGAACGGCCGGAATCCGAGCTGCGCTTGTTTCCGCAGGTCTACTATCATCGTCTCGGCACGTCTGAAGCCGAGGATCGTTATGAGGCTGGGCGGGACTGGCCGCGCATCGCCCAGATCAAACTGAAGACGGCCCCTGACCGGCAGCATTTGCTGGCGTCCGTCGCCCATGGCCGAGGCGGCGCCACGGCGCATTGGTTGCGGCTGCCGTCGGGCCACTGGCGTTCCCTGGCCGGGTTTGAGGATGGAGTGACGCAGGTGGACTTCGGGCACGACCCCTTATACATCGAATGGCCCGCCGATCCGTTCCTCTATTTCCTTTCCTTCAAGCCAGCGACGCACGGGCGAATTCTGAAAACGCCTTTGGCTCAACCTGACTTCTCGCACGCGCATGAGATCGTCAAGGAAAGCGAGAAACCCATTCAAAATTTTGTCCTGACCGCCTCCGGTTTGTTCATCCAGTACGTCGATGGCGGCCCCACCGAAACCCATTTCCATGATTTCTACGCCAAGGCCGAACCTCGCGACACCAAGGATGATGAGATGACGGGCGACGAGGAGAAGGAAGACAAGGATGAGGCGGAGGCGAAGGATTCGGAGGAGTTGGCAGAGGAGACTCCCGAGCCGGCGGCGCGCGGCGGGTGGCGGCGGGAGTCGGAGCGCGGCGCGCGGCAGGAATGGAAGGTGGAATTGCCGGGCCTGCTCGCCGTGCAGGAAGCGTTGTGTGTGGGGGGCGATCTGCTGTTGTTCCGAGTGAGCCGCTACGCGCACCCTCCCGCGTGGTGGAGCTATGACCCCATCCGAAATCGGACCCGCATCGGCATCACCCCGTTCGGGACACTCTCCGCGGTCAGCTTTTCCGACGTGGAAACGCTGCGGGTCTTTGCGACTTCGAAGGACGGCACCCGGGTGCCGATGAGCATCGTCCGGCGCAAAGGAATCCGGCTCACTGGCGATAATCCCACTTTGTTGACGGGTGCCAGCGGGTTCGGGGTGAGTTTGGCGCCCGGCTTCGATTTCACCCGCCGGGTTTGGCTGGATCAAGGCGGCCTGATCGCGGTGGCCAACGTGCGCGGGGGCGGGGAGTACGGCGAATCGTGGCATTGGGCCGGCAGTCTCACGAACAAACAAAGCGCGTTTGATGATTTCATTGCCTGCGCCGAGTTTCTCATCCGATCCAACTACACCAACCCAGGCAAACTTGCCATCCAGGACGTGGGCGAACCCGGACCGTTGATGGGGGCGGCGCTGACGCAACGGCCTGACCTGTTCCGGGCGGTTGTCACCCAGGCGGGGGAATTTGACCTGCTCCGGGCCGAACTGGAACCGGAGGGTGCCTACCGGACCGGTGAATTCGGGAGCACGGCTCAATTGGATCAGTTTCGCGCGTTGCACGCCTACTCGCCGTATCATCATGTGGTCAACCGGACTGCGTATCCTGGCGTTCTGCTGATGCCGGGGGAGGAAGCGGATTTGGATTCTCGCAAGATGGTGGCGCGGTTGCAGACCGCATCCTCGTCGCGACATCCGGTGCTGTTGCGGGCAGGCGATTCGGACGGGGCTGCCGGGAGGCACGGCTTCGCCGAACGGTTGGCGAAGCTGGTCGATATTTATTCGTTCCTGTTTGATCAACTGGGAGTGGAGTACTCTCAGGTCGCGCGCGGGCCCTGGGCGGGGGCGGTGACTCCGACATCCGCTGTGGTCAAGGCGCGTCTGGCCCGGGCCGGGCTGGAGGCTCGGCTCGCGCTCAGCACCAGCCCGTTATTGACCAGCCCGGTTTATACGGTGCCGATGCGTTCTGAGACCAACCAAAACGACGTCGTGGCGTTCCAGTTGGAACAACTTCGCCCGGATACTCTCTATCATTATGCTCTCGAAGTAGGGGGTCGGCTGGATCGGGTGCGGCGTGGTCAGTTCCGCACGTTCCCGGTGGGCCCGGCTTCCTTCAGCTTTGCCTACGCTTCTTGCGCGCGCACGGCATCGACCAGCGGCGTCTTCGATACCATCCGCGAAAACCATCCGCTGTTCTTCTTGCATACAGGGGATTTTCACTACGAAAACATTCAAACCAATGATCTGGCCCGTTTTCACGCCGCCTACGATCGGGTCTTGTTCTCGCCTGAACAGGGCGACCTCTACCGCAGCGCGCCCATCGTTTATGTCTGGGACGATCACGACTTTGGGGGCAACAACGCCAATCGCCGGGCCGGTTCTCATGATGTGGCCCGCCGCGCCTACGACGAGTATGTCCCGCATTATCCGCTGCTGGCCGGTGACACGGGGCCGATCTACCAGTCCTTCAGCGTCGGACGCGTGAAGTTCATCGTCACCGACCTGCGTTCCGAGCGGGATCCGTCCACCAACCGCGATGACGCCAAAAAGTCCATGATGGGCGACCAACAAAAGGAATGGTTCAAGAACGAATTGCTTTCGGCCAATGGACATTATCCGTTGATTTGCTGGGTCAGTTCGGTGCCCTGGATCGGAACCAAAGGCTCGAATTACTATCGGGTCGCCACCAATGTCTTCGGGTATTTGCATCACACCACCGTGACGAATGTTCCCGACCCGCGGGCCGCCCGCCGGAGCCGGCCGCCGGGCAGCGAGGAGGATCAGTGGAGCGTGTATTCCACCGAACGACGCGAGATCGCTGACTTCATCAAAAGCAATCACATCCAGGGCGTCTGTATTCTCCATGGCGACTCCCATATGCTGGCCGCGGACGACGGAAGTAACAGCGACTATGCGACCGGCGGCGGAGCGCCGATTCCGGTCATGTGCGGCGCGCCGCTCGATCAACAGGCCTCCCTGAAAGGAGGCCCCTACAGCCAGGGGGTGTATAAGGTCAATTTCCAGAAGGGCGAAGGTGCGTTCGGCTGGGTTACCATCGTTGATCGCCGCGACGAAATTGAATTGCGCTATAGCGGACGGAACTTGCGCAACGAAGAGAAGATTTCGCTGCGATTTACCGTGCCGGCGCGAGGCATGAGTCCCTAAACCCTGATCTCCACCACGATCTTCTGTCTTCTATGAGAGTGAAAGCGTTGCCCCAGCCAGGTCGCCGACTGCTCTTCCCGACGCCGGCCTGCCGCCGCGACCTTCCGGCACCCCGCCGGTCGGCTCTCAGGATCGGCCTTTGCCTTTTCCTGACCTTGCTCTGGACTTCAGTCCCGCCAGTGGCTGGTGCGGAGGCTCCCGAGCGCGCTACTCTGGATGGCAACTGGAAGTGGCTCTTCACCATGCGCGATGGCTCCCGCATCGAGCCCAAAGCTAAACTCAAACAAAAAGGCGATACCCTCACCGGGATCACCCTCCTCCGCGCCGGACAGGAAGCGCCCATCCTCGATGGCAAAATCCAAGGCGACACTGTGCAATGGACTGTGGTCCGAGAACATGAAGGCCGCAAAGTTACCACTCACTATCAAGGGAAGCTGGTTGGTGAAACTTTATCCGGCTTCATCGAATCCGATTGGAATGGCGTGATGCAACGCTACGACTGGCAGGCCCAGCGGGAACCTGATTCCCCGACAGGTGTCTGGCGCTGGGTCTCGGGCCGCCGACCTCCTCCAGGAACGCGCACCCGCGGTCCGGATACCAAAGGCACCTTTAAACTCGAGGGCGAAAAAGTAATCGGGAAAGTCACCTTCGCCGGACACGATCTCGAGCTCAAACATGGCCGCTTCCATATCCGCGAGTTCTCTTTCCAGACCATCCGCGAACGCGATGGCGAAAAGACTACCACTTCCTACCGAGGCAAAATCGAGGGAGATACACTCAAGGGCCAGATTGAAACGGACACCGGTCGCGAGATCCGCACCCGTGCTTGGGAAGCAACTCGCGTCGAGGAATAGTGGTGAAAAGCGGAAGGCGGAAAGCGGAAAGCGGAAAGCGGAAAGCGGAAAACCCGTGCGATCTTGCGGAAATGGTTGATGCAGATTTAACTTGGGCGTAGTGCAAAATGCAAGGCCCGCGCGCGGTCGTCTTCCCCATAGAAGCCAAAGGCCACTCAAATACTGCTCATGCGAAGGAATGCCGCAGCCGATGAAGATTTAAGGCAGGCGGCGCTGGTGTTATGCCGAGCAACGACGACAATAGCTCAGATTCTCGCGGAGTTCGTGAACGGATGCGGTCCTTCAGGATTATCGTGCCTACGTCGCAGCGATCCCGGCAGATTCTTCAGAAAGCGCCGGATCATGGCGTGTTCGGCGTGTGCCATAAGCCAGAGCTGGACAGTCTGCTGCAATGTGTAATGCAAGCAAGCGCCAGCCTCCAGGTCTCTCCTTAACCGCGTCTTTGGTCGTAATCCCATCGCCCTCGCCACCTCGCCACCTCGCCACCTGCGCCGCCCATGAAGAGAATCTTAATCATTGAAGATGATCCTGTCATTGCGCACATCTATCGCACCCGTCTCGAAAACGAGACCTACGCGGTGGAGACCTGCCATGATGGACAGAGCGGCTTGGACCGTGTGCAGGAGATGAATCCTGACGCGATCCTGCTCGATTTAATGCTGCCCAAGATGAACGGGATTGAGTTCCTTAAGAAGATTCGGGGTCAAAGCAGATTTGCCTCGATGCCCGTGGTGGTTTTTACCAATGCGTATCTGCCCAACATGATTCAAGAGGCCATTGCGGCCGGAGCATCCCACGTCTACAACAAAGCCACGCTCACGCCCAAGCAACTGCTCGATTGTTTCTATTTCCTTATTCATGGACAAAGCCGCGGCGCCGACCCTTTCGCCACCGGCCTGAGAGGCTCAAGCGGCGCCGGGCTCGCGCCAAAAACCTCCAGGCACGAACGATTGCGCAAGCCAGGCGAGGTTCCTGGCAGCCCGCCCCTGCCCGTTTTTGATTCTGAGCTTTACCGCGCATTTATTTCGAGCAAGCCCGAGACCATCGCCGAGTTACGTGCCGTTCTTCAACAGTTCATGGAGACGAGCGACGATGCGATTCGTGACCGGCACGTGCTTGACCTTTATCGCAAGGTTCACGCTCTGACTGCCCGTGCCAGCCTCGCCAACTTCGCCGATATCGCCCAAATTTCGTCCGCTCTCGAAGTGCTCCTCAAGGAGCTTCATGAACAGCCTAGTCACATCAATGTCTCCACCCTGCGCACCGTCGCGCAATCCGTCGATTTCATTGGGGAACTGCTTAATCTTTGTGAGCCGCGTTGCGGCGATTTGCCTGCGCCCAACATCCTGGTGGTCGATGACGAGATTCTTTCACGCCGTGCCATCATGCATGCGCTTGAGAAAGGAAATCTCAAATCCACCGGCCTGGAGGACTCCGTGTCCGCCTTCAGACTGGTGGGTGAAGAGGAGTACGACTTGATCATCCTCGACATCCAAATGCCCGCCTTCGATGGCTTTGAACTTTGCGCGAGGATTCGGAGCTTTCCCACCAACCAGAACACACCCGTTCTGTTTGTAACCTGCTTGACTGATTTCAAGAACCGGGCCAAGGCCACGGTCTGCGGCGGCACTGACTTTATTGCCAAACCCTTCTTCTTCATTGAAGTGACGCTGAAGGCCATCACCCTCGTTCTTCGTAAGCGTCTCATGCCAAGATTGAAAACCGGGTAAGCCCGTAGCGGCACTATTTGACAAACGAAGGCAGGGAGCCGGATCAGCCGAATCACCCGAACAGCCCCCGCATCCTTCGCTGGAGTTTACCTGCTGAAATGTGGTACCGCCGAACGGCGCGCACTTTCTTTCGTTTTGTGCTTCACATTGCGGCCTATGAGTGCTAAGCTCCGGCACACTTCCCACTGAGCACGCGATGAACGCGTCTGCTCCTTGGGATTCAAGGACGGGGAAAACCACAAACCAACTAATCAAAAGTATACTACACATAAACAATATGAATTCAAAGATCTACCTGTCCGGCTTGCTCGCCTTGGGCTTGTCCGGCCTGACGGCCAGCGCTTGTTTCCTTCCATTACGAGTGGCTTGTCCGAACGACAAAACCGCCAGCGGAATTAAGATCTGCGTCACTGGCGTGGGCTGCGTCGAGACGGATAACCTCGGCACAGCAGTCATCGATGTGGGAGGCTTCGGCACTTTCACCGTTTGCGTGGACACGACGACGCTTCCTCCTGGTGCGACCCTCAACCAGGCTTGCCAAAAGATTAAAGTGACCAGCGACGCTCCGCCGCTGCTGGAGTTTCAACTCGGTGGGGACTTCTGTTCCACCCCGCCGCCTCCCGGCCCCTGCTGGCTGACGGGCGGTGGCACCATCGACAAGACCAAGGGCACGCCCAACTACAGCTTCGGTGGAGTCGTTTATCCGGGGTGCAGTCCCAAGGCCGCCGATGGCGGGAACTGGAATGTGGTGGACCACTTCACTAATCTGCATTTCCAGGGGCAGCATATCATCGTCGACTTCTGCAGAGGCGTGCCGACCCGGTCTCCTAAAGTCACCGTCAACGTCATCCGATTCCATGGCGAGGGAGTGATCAAGCTGAACGGCCAGGACAGTCCGGACGTACCGGTGTCCTTCGTCGGTCTTGCGATTGACAACTCGGAATCGGGCGGCGGAAGCGACATGCTCTTCCTGAGCGTTACGGACGGTGCCAGCATTCTGATGCAAATCGGCGCCAGCGAAGACGCCCCGGCGACCATCAGCACGGGCAATCTGCAAATCCACCAGACCAGCTGCAATGACTAACTAGCACCAGCTTTAAGCAGGGACCTGCAAAGGCCCCGCAACCTGGCCAACCCGCACAAGGCCGCGGGCGTCCAATGACGCTCGCGGCCTTTAGTTAGTTTTTTTCGGCCGAAGGTCGCACTTACCGGTTGGCCGGTCAGGGTCGATCAGGTGTCAGACCCGTGCGAGGCATCTGTGTGCGGTAATTGTTCCGGCCTGGGAATGGCGAAGGCCAGCACGAGCCCTGCGGCGTAGATCAGGCTGGTCACCGCGCCCATCTTGGCAATGTCACCGCCAAACCACCTGCTCAAGGATGTGGTAGATAACAGCGCGACGGCCGAGAGGATGCGCCCGAAGTTGAAAGAGACCCCCATGCCCGTGGCTCGAATCCGGGTGGGAAATAACTCCGGCAGAAAGTAGGGCAACCAACCGAAAAACATCGTGGAGACCAGACCCAACCCGAAGGCCGCCGGGAGAAACAGCGAGTGGCCGGGTCTTAAGCCGACGAAGATGTAGACGCTTAATCCCAGGGAGCCCGCGCTGATCAAGCCGTAACTTAGCCGGCGCCCGATCTTGCTGGCGACCCAACCACCCAGGAGCGATCCCAGGACCGCACCGCAAGACCACACCGTTTGGGTCGTGGCTTTCAAGTCGCCCAAGGCCGCGCGCTCGGCCACTTGCCCGGCCCATGGCACCAGTCGTTGCCCGGAGGCCCAGCCGCCCAAAAGCGGGATCGTGCCCAGCCAGATCCCCATCAAGGTCAGGCGCCGCCAGGGAACCTGGAAAACTTCCCGAACGGGTGCTGGCCCTGAATTCCGTCGGCCCGTCTGCTCGCCTTCGCGTAACACCAGCCATTCGGGTGATTCCGGAAGAGCCAACCAAATGCCGACCCCCAGCACAGTCGGTGCGGCGCCCAACAACATCACCCAACGCCAGGAAGCCGGCGTGATCGGATGATAAAACATCACCACACCTAAAAGGAGAAAGCCCACATTGGCAGCGGTCCCGATCAATCCGGCCATCATCGGACGCGAGAGTCCCGGCCACGCCTCGCTGACCAGGGCCACGCCGGTCGGCCACATGCCCCCAATGCCCAAGCAGGCCACAAATCGTAACACCAGCAACTGCTCGGGCGTGTCCGCAAAATAACCAAGCCCTGTGATCAATGAATAACAAATGATGCTCGAAGCCATGGCGCGCACTCGGCCCACGCGATCGCCCAACCACCCAAACAACAGACCCCCGGCCGCCGCGCCGAGAAGAAAAGCCGCTACGAACCAGGACAACCATTGGTCGGCCGTCACTTCAATGGCGGCCGAATGCTGTCCGATCATCGCTTGAATGGCCGGCCGCGTCGTGGGGATCATCAGGGACATCTCGATCCCGGCGCCCATCCACCCGAGGAAGACCGCGCCCAAGACGCAACCCTTCTGGAATCGAGACAACCCCGGGGGCGTCTTCGGCTGCGTTTGCGTGCTTTGCTTCAAGTTTTCAGCGGCGGCAATGGCGCAGCCGCCCGCAGCAGGCGGATAAACTCCCGCAAGAGGCCGGCGTTATCCTGATAGCCACGCGCCGTCACCAGCATGCCATCGACGACGACCGGCTCGTTCACATAAATGGCGCCGCCTTGCTCCGCGTCCATCGCGCATTTCGGCACGGTCGTGACTCGCTTGCCCCGGATGCAGTCGGCTGCCGTCAGGATTTCGATGCCGTGGCAAAGGCAGCCGACGGGCTTGCCGGCGCCGCACATGGCGCGCGTCACCCGCCGCAGATCCGGATCGTAGCGGATGTATTCGGGGGCGCGTCCGCCCGAGATAAAGATGCCCGCATAATCCTCTGCTCGCAGATCGCGAAAGGCGACGGTAGCCTGCAAATGATAGCCTGGCCGTTCCTGCGTGATGTCCCAAGGCACCTCCGGGTTCGGTGGAATCTCATGAAGCACAGTGTGGTAAAGCCGCGCTTCCGGCCCAGCCACCACCACTTCGTAACCCTCTTCAGGCAGCCGGTAATAGGCATAAAAAGTGTCCAGGGCCTCGGTCGCGTCCCCAATGGGCAGGAGGATTTTCGGCATAAGCTGTCAGTTAAGACCAAACGAGTCGACTGAGGGATGCACGCGCGGGATAGTGGAAAATCCCGGGCCGCGGCGCAATTTTCAATTTTCAATTTCCGATTTTCGATTGGAGACTGGGGGCACCCGAGCAAATTGGAAATTGGAAATTGGAAATTGTCGAAAATCGAAAATCGAATCGCGGTGCACTCATGAATCGCGCTGAGGTGATTGAAAGTCTGCGCATGGCGCTGGGGGCGTTGTCGGCGCATAAGCTGCGTTCGGGCTTGACCATGCTCGGCGTCCTGGTGGGCGTGTTCTCCATCATCGTGGTGATGACCGCGATGCGCGTCTTGGGCAATAACATTGAATACGAACTCGCTCAGTTCGGCGGTCAAACCTTTGCCGTGCAAAAGTGGCCTGGGATTTTTTTTGGCGGTTCGGACGGGTTCGAGAAATTCTGGCGCCGAAAGAACATTACACTGCAGCAAGGCCAGTTGGTGAAGGACCGCGCGACGCTGGCCAGGAACGTGGGGGTGGAACAGATGTTTTGGGCCGGAGAAGTGTCGTCGCGGGTGGAGAAGGGGTTGCCGGAGGCGACGTTATTTGGTTCCACGCCTGGATGTTTTCCGGCCAAGAATTGGAATGTGCAAGAGGGCCGGGCGCTGTTGGAGACCGACCAGGCCAACGCCAGCGAGGTGTGTGTGTTGGGGTCCGGGTTGGCCAAGGCTTTGTTTGCATTCGGATCGCCCCTGGGCGAGCGAGTAAAATTCGACGGAGTCAGCTACGCGGTGGTCGGCGTTTTGGAGCCGCACGGCAACCGGTTGGGCGGGGACCAGGATAACTTTGCCGTCATCCCGCTCAGCACCGGTTTTAACCGATTCGGCCGGACCTGGCGGAGTCTGACGATTCTGGTGCAGGCGCCTGATCAGGCCAGCTACGACGACACGGTCGAGCAGGTGCGCGGCATTTTGCGGGCGGCGCGGAAGGTGCCGCCGGGGGCGGAGGATGATTTCGAGATTTTCTCCAACGCCTCGTTGATCACGCAATTCAACACCTTGACCCGCACCGTCCGGTTGGGTGTCGCCCTGGTCAGTTCCGTCGCGTTGCTGGCGGCCGGCATCGGGATCATGAATATCATGCTGGTCTCGGTGACGGAACGCACGCGCGAGATCGGAATTCGGCGCGCCATCGGCGCCAAGAAACGGAACATCATGACGCAGTTCATCCTGGAAGCGATCGTGTTGTGTGAAATCGGCGGTGGGTTGGGCGTCGGCTTGGGATTGCTGGGTGGCAACGCCACCGCGTACCTGTTGAAGTTGCCGCCGGCTCTGCCCGTCGACTGGGCGGTGCTCGGCTTGATCATCTGTTCGGTGGTCGGCATCATTTTCGGCACGTATCCGGCCTACAAGGCCGCCAACCTGGATCCGATCGAATCGTTGCGCTACGAGTGAGGCACGCACTGATATGTGTGTAACAACCCCAACGTCCGCGCACTCCTCCGGGAGGAGATCCGCACACTGGAGCGGCGATCGGCGAGGGCTGCGTCCGGCGCGGCCCGCAACAGCAGCCGGAACGGCGGGGATCTTGATTCGCTACGCTCGACCGGCGTGGGTGGGCATCGCTCTGCTGTTGAGCCTGGGGTCAAAGTCGTGGGGTGCGGCGCCCGCTGGCGTCTTCCGGGCCGGCGCGTTTGCCATGGATGTCACCCCCACCAACTTCCCGGTCACCATCAATGGGGGTTTTCTGGCCGCCTATGCCGATCGCGCTTATGATCCTTTGCAGGCGCGCTGCCTGGTGCTGGATGACGGGGCCACCCGAGTCGGGTTGTGTGTGCTTGACAGCTGCCTGATCCCGCGTGAGTTCGCGGACGCAGCCAAACGCGCCATTGAAGCAGCCACCGGTCTGGCTCCCGACCGCGTCATGATTTCGGCGACCCACGCCCATTCGGCTCCCGCGCTGATGACCATCCTCGGGGCGGACGCGGATCCGCATTACCCGCGTTTTCTGTTGCCTCGGTTGGTGGAAGGATTCCGGCAAGCGGTCAGCAACCTGGCTCCCGCTCGAGTTGGGTGGACGGCGGTAGCGGCTCCTCATCATACCCATACCCGGGTCTGGGTGCGGCGTCCGGATCGGATCGAGACCAACCCGTTTGGAGAACGTTCCGTGCGCGCGAACATGCATCCTGGGTACGAAAACCCCGATGTGATCGCGCCGGCGGGGCCGTCCGACCCTGCTCTCTCATTGCTCTCGGTGCAGACTCGCGATGGGCGTCCTCTGGCCGTGCTGGCCAACTATTCCATGCACTACTTCGGAGACGGTATTCGGCCGGTCTCCGCGGATTACTATGGCATGTTTGCCGATCGGCTGACGGCGTTATTGGGCGCCACGAATGGATCGCCGGCTTTCGTCGGGATCATGTCACAAGGCACCAGTGGAGATCAGCAATGGATGGATTATAGCCGGCCGCGGCGGGCGATGGACGTGCGGACCTACGCCCACGAATTGGCCCAGATCGCGCACAACGCGCTGCAGCCCGTTCAGTATCGTGACTGGGTGCCGCTCGCCATGCGCGACCGCGATCTCCCTCTGCCGACCCGGCAACCGTCGCAGGAACGATTAGCTTGGGCGCGCCGGTTGGTGGACACGATGTCGGGCCGGCTCCCGAAGTCGTTGCCTGAAGTTTACGCGCGGGAACAGCTCTGGTTGAGTGACCATCCCACCGTACCGGTAAAGCTGCAGGCTTTGCGAGTGGGCGAGTTGGGTTTGACGATGATCTCGGCGGAGGTTTTTGCCGTTTCCGGCCTGAAGATCAAAGCTCTGAGTCCGCTGCAGCCCACCTTCAACATCGAGTTGGCCAACGGCGAGGACGGATACATCCCGCCGCCGGAACATCATGCTCTGGGCAGTTACAATACTTGGGCCTGCCGCAGCGCCGGCCTCGATGTTCAGGCCGAACCGAAGATCGTCGAGGCGGTGCTCGCGTTGCTCGAGGAGGTCAGCGGACGGCCGCGAAGAAAATGGACACCCGTCCACGGTCCGTACGCGCGAGCGGTTCTGGCCGCCAAACCCGTGGCCTATTGGCGCCTGGAAGAATTCAGCGGCCCCCTGGCTCATGATGCTTCTGGCCACGACCTGGGAGCGGTGTGCGAGCCCGGCGTTGTGTTCTATCTGGAAGGACCTGAGTCACCGGCATTCTCCGGAACCAACGACGTCAATCGCGCGGCCCTTTTCGCCGGCGGCCGCATGCGGGCGGCGCCTCGGGTGGCCCGGGATCGTTACTCGGTGGAATTCTGGTTCTGGAACGGTTTGTCCAATTCCGTCCGTTCGGTCACTGGTTGCTTGTTTTCGCGCGGACAGGTCAATGCCTACGGTGCTGCCGGCGATCAGTTAACCATCGGCGGTGCCCGGGCTGCGGAGGGCCGGCTCTGCCTGGCCAACGGCGCCGGGGATGTATCGCTGATGCTCACAGGCCGCACCGAGTTGGTGGAAAAGACTTGGAACCACGCGACGCTCGTCCGGGATGGTCGTCGCGTGGCGGTGTTTCTGAATGGCAATCCCACGCCCGAGATCAATGGCGAACTGGACCTTGCGGAGCCGGCGGAAAGAGAATGGTTGTTTTTTGGCGGCCGCAGCGATGGGGCCTTTGGACTGGAGGGCCGCCTTGACGAAGTCGCCGTCTATGATCGCGCCTTGGAGTCGGACGAGATTGTCGCTCGGTACCGCTTGACCGGGTTGCCGGGCGCTCGCTCGCGATAATCGCCCGGCTACTTGAGATTGGCTGGCGTTCCTTGTTTCCCCCAAAGACGGCATCCGGACTGCTGAAGCTTCGGCACTGGAACGGCTTCGCGACGTCTGCGCCCGGGAGTTCGCGGCGTCATGAAGTACTTGGCGCGATCGGCGCAGGCATGTCGCGGGTGACGTCTGTCCTGGAGTGGGACAGACCGTCCGCAAAACTGGACATTGGATCGTTTCGACAAACCGGATCACGTATGTATGTGGGAAAGACGAGCAGACCGACCGGGGAAACAACTTTCCCGCTGGACACCTCGGCCTTCGGGAAGAAGATGAAGAAGGTCCTGGCGATCGATGATTCGGCCGAGATCCGCATGATCATTAATGAGACCCTGAACCTTTTTGGCGTGCAGACCTTGGTCGCCGAAGACGGGACCGGCGGGGTCAAGCTGGCCCAGGAACATTTGCCGGACCTGATCCTGTGCGACATCAACATGCCTAACCTCGACGGTTACGGAACCCTCAAGGCGATGCGCGAACATGAGGCCACGGCGTTCATCCCTTTCATTTTTCTATCCGGGGCCACCGATCGGATCACCATTCGCAAGGGGATGGAATTGGGCGCGGACGATTATCTGACCAAACCCTTCAGCCCGAAGGAACTGATGGCGGCCGTGAACGCGCGTCTGCACAAGCAGGCGGAACTGCGGCGTTTATCGGATCGCAAGCTGAACGAGCTCCGGGGCAACCTGACCCTGGCCTTGCCTCACGAGTTGCGCACCCCGCTCAACGGCATTATGGGTCTGGCCCATCTCATGATGGAGGATTACGCCAACATGCCGCCGGACGAAGTGCTGGAGTCCTCCCGGTTCATCTACGACTCGGCCCTGCGCCTGCATCGGTTGATCGAGAACTTTCTCGTCTATTCCCAAATCGAACTCATGGTCAGCGAATCCAAGACCATCGAAGTGCCCGATTCGATCAAGCCCGTGTCGGCACGCGAATTGATCCCGGGCGTGGCCCGCAGGATCGCCGGCCGGCATCGGCGTGAAGGCGATTTGTTGTTGAACATTGAGAATGCCAGCCTGCTGGTTCCGTCCGAGAACCTCGCCAAAGTCGTTGAGGAACTCGTGGACAATGCTTTCAAGTTCTCCGAGCCAGGCAAACCGGTGCTGGTGGCCAGCGAAGTGCAGTTGGGTAAATTCCATCTGCTCATCACCGATAAAGGCCGCGGCATGAGCAGCGATCAAATCTCGCGGATTGGTCCCCACATTCAGTTCGAACGGAAAACCTTCGAACAACAAGGCGGCGGTCTCGGCTTGTTCATCGCCAAACGCATCACCGAACTGTTGGGCGGCGAGTTCCTCATCGACAGCAAACCCGGCCATGGCATGACTGTAAAGGTGTCATTCGCCATCCCGGGCATCTGACCTCACTCCCGCAGTTCACCGCAGATTGGGTGCCCGCAGATCTACGCGGATTCCCGCAGCTGGAGACGACGTCCGGACGCGAGCAGCCTCGGCTCCTCCGTGAGATTGGGCGCGTGGCCCTTGCCAGACTGCTGGAGCCGCTCCAGAATAATGGCCGATGCATTCCCCGCTGTGGTTTGGCGCTTGTTTGGGCTGGATGATCCACGCTTCCGCTTTTGCTTTCGCCGAGTCCGAGCCGCTGTTTGACAATCCTTTTGTTCCAGCGGCTGCAGTGGGCGCACCGCGTCTTGGTCAGTTCACGCCGGCTGCGGCGGGCGCCTGGCCTCAATTGACCATTCGCGATGCGGGCGGGGGCGGGGTCTTCGTGGTCTCGTGGCCGGCGTCCGCCTCCGAATGGAGCCTGGAATACTCCACCCGTTGGCCATCAGGCTTCTGGGTGCGGGTATCGCCGTCATCGTACCAGACCAACGCCGATCAACGGTTCGTTTCGGTGTCGGCACAGGATGGTGGCCGGTTCTTTCGGTTGCGCCAATCAGTGGCGCTGGCGGGACAGACGGGATGGTGGTCGATGGACGAGGGCACGGGCACGGTGGCGGGCGAAGCGAACTCGGCCGCCAAGACGTTAACGCTCCTGAATGCAGGCTGGGCGTCCGGCCGGATCGGCCCGGGGTCTCTTCATTTTCAAGGTGGGACGGGTGCAAGCGGGAGTCGGGCTTGGATGAGCAACGCCAACTACGCGGTGCTGCCGGAGACGGGCCGGCCATTCAGCGTTTCCTTTTGGTTCAGCCCGGAACTGCTGACGTCTGGGTGGCAGGGTCTGGCGGGGAACGCTGTGAATGGGACCACCGGATGGTATGTGGCATTACGCACGACGGGACCGGGGACCAACGAGTTGACCTTTGCCGGGCAAGGCGCGCCTGCTCCACTGAAGGTGACCGCGCAGACGTTGCTGTTACCGGGGCAATGGTATCAGCTCACCGTGAGCTATGACGGGATAAATGGGAGCCTCTATCTGGATGCCGCGTTGTTGGGACAAAGCGCAGGGACACTTCCCACTCATGATGGCCCCATTTTTTTCGGAGGCGGTGTCGCCGGCTACGACAGTTTTGTGGGGCGGCTCGATGAAATTCGCGCGAGGACGAACCATCTGACTCTGGAGCAGGTTTCCTTGCGGACGCATTGGCGGTTTGATGAGCCGAATGGGGTTTCTCTGGCAGACAGCGGGGTCGAGGGACACGACGCGGTGCTACTGGGGCAGTGGCCGGCGTCGACGGCGCTGGCGCGAGTGGATGGGCACGAAGGCGGGGGCATTGATTTGCGTCAGGGCTGGATCGAGATTCCCAACACGGACTTCTCGTTGCTGCCCGAGTCTGGGGGGGCCTTTAGCGTCTCGTGCTGGCTTCGGCCGGACGGGTTGCCGGTTGGCCGGAGCATCCTGATGCGGCACGGTGTCGGGACGGGCACGGGCTGGGAATTGGGGATAGAAAACGAGGCTTCGACCGGCCTTTGGGTGCATTGGGATGCCCGCAGCGCGGGTGGAACTTTGGATGCGAAGACGCCCGTCTCATTGGCCAACGGCGTCTGGTCGAAGTTGGATCTCACTTACAACGGAGGGGTGGCCACCTTTTATCTGAATGGACGCAAGATTTACGAGGAAAACGGAGCGATTCAGGGCAGCCGCGGATCGTTGGTGGTGGGGGCACAGCCGGGCTCGACTGAGGTGCCTGGCTTCAGCGGAGTCATCGACGATCTGAAAATCTACAGCCGGGAAAGGGAACCTTCGGAGATTGGACCGGTGGCGCGGGTGATGTGGGAAAGCGTTCATCGAACGGGGATGACCAACCTGATCTTGCAAGGATTCGGTCCGGCGGGCCGACCGTTGACCTATGCCATCGTGCCGCGTTTAACGCCGACCAACGGGTTCGTAACACAATTGGCGCCGGGCTCGCCTCAAGTCACGGTTCAGGCCGGAAACCGGCGCGGACCAGATGCGTTCACTTACACGGTAAGCGATGGCGAATTCACCACGGAACCCACGACGGTTGTTCTCAGCGTGGTGGAGCCGCATTGGCTGTCTCCGGCCGGAGGCGGTGGGGTGGTGCGCGACGGACATTCGCCTGAAGGCGCCTGGGCCGCGGGCACCGCCGACGCGTTGGATGCGATCTGGCGAACCAACCATTACTACGACTGTTTCTATTATGCCCCCGGAGTCTACCAAACACGCGGGTGGCGTTACGGACAGCGGTCGACCGCTTCTCCCGGCTGTAAGCATATTGGATCGGGCGCGGAAGGGCCGCTGAGCTCCACCATCCGGCTGGTGGATATCTGGGAGCCGTTTCTCGAGGAGATGATCTTTGCTCCCGCCTATCTGCCGGCCTTGGTGGATAACTTTGAGGTTCATCATCTGATTCTCGACTGCAACGCGGCCAACCTGCCGAAGTTCAATCCTGGGCCACCCGAATGGATTCGAATCCCGTTGCGGGACCCCGGACGCGTCGACTCCGTCACGTTCCGTTGGGCGGGCGAATTCGTCATTCCCGGCTTGCGGGCAGGGCAGGCTGCGGAATTCACACTGACGGCCCGCCGCTTGGGGACGGATACCTTCGTCACGAATTACGTGAGTGCTCATGCCGATGGCGCTCCGGACACCGTGCCGGTCGGTTCGGAGGCGGACGAATTGTTTGTGCAATTGACTCGCCGCAGCCCGACGATGGATGTCTATGGCATCAGGGAGATCGAAGTGGCGGGCGCCGAAGTGAGTTTGCCTCAGGTCACCAAGGCAGGAGGCGGGCCAAGCCAACTGAACGCGACCTATGCGATGGCCGGAGCGCTGGATGGCGATCCGACGACCGCCTGGGCCAGCGGCCCCGAGGAACAAGTGCGAATTGAGTTCCCGCTGGCGCCCGGCACGGCCCTGACCCAGGTGAACGTGCGCTGGAATTGTCGAACGCTCCTGAATCTGGAGCGACTGGGACCGGCCGTTTCCTACGAGATTCAAGCGCGGGACGAAATCACCGGTTTGTTCCAGACCGTCCCAGGCGTGCGTCACGGCCGGGCAGCGTCCGGTTGGGAGACCAACACGTTTGGAACGGAAGATTCGACCAATGCCATCGTGACGGACCGGCTTGCGCTGCTGTTGAACGCGCGTGAGTTGGGCGTGAACTATTACAGCATCCGGGAGATCACCTTCCAGAATGCGGGCGCGCCGGTGGCATTGCGAATGCCGACGGCGCTGAGCAGCATGAATCTGGGCGGCAGTTTCCCGGCTCTGAAAGCGTTTGACCAGGACACCAATTCCTGGTGGGCCTCCAAATCTCAGGGCGCGTCGAGCGCCATCAACGTGGCCGGCAACAACCTTAAGCTGACGCATCTGAAGGTGATTGGATTTGGCACGCGGGCAGGCCGCGAGTGTTTCCCGATCTTCCTCACCTACTTGCGCCAGGGCGGTCCGCCCAATTATCTGGGGAATGTGCTGGTCGAGGACTGCGTGATCTCGGATCCGGCGCCTGGCAACACGGACGGGTTAAGCGCGATCGACATGGTTCCGGCACCGCCCGATCGATTGACCAACGCGGTGGTCCGACGCTGCGCGGTGCGCGGCCTGAAACGGGCGTTTACCTACTCCAACGGAATAGCGGCGTCCGTGGTGGAGCAATGTGTGGTGGAAGACTGCAAGATCGGGGTTTATTTCGAGCCGGAGGTCGCGAATCTGGACGATTTCGGCTCAATTCTCATCCGGAGCAATCAATTCTTGAATGTCACGCAAGGGGTTTATCTGTTGCACCATGCCCGTTCCTATTTCGACAGTCTGACCGTGCTGCGTAATGAGATTGTGCTGGACGGCATCGGGGGTTATGGGGTGTCCGCCTGCGACACCTGTGCGATGGGCCCGGCCGGCACCATCACGAACCTGACCTGCCTGAATAACATCGTCCGTTATCAGGATTGGACTAGGCCCCTGTGGCTTTCCGGAGGCGGCCTCATGTACTCGGACATGCAGCACGCGGTCCTCGGCAACAACCTGATCGTACTCGACCCCGGACGCGCTTTGCGGGTGCGCCAATGTCCCTCAGGCTTAATCCCGCCCGAGATCCCTCCAGAAGATTGCGATCATCCCAGCACGACCCCTCCGGATCCCCCGACCTATCCGCCGTGTGTGGATGTGTTGCGTC
Source organism: Verrucomicrobiia bacterium (assembly GCA_035577805.1). GTDB lineage: Bacteria > Verrucomicrobiota > Verrucomicrobiia > Limisphaerales > JADJPG01 > DATLUX01. Next base: position 10,044 of record DATLUX010000500.1, on the reverse strand, counting down.
CGGGCTACCGGCGAGCCTGGTTTAACAATCGAGATCTATCCGGCCAATTGCTGCCCGTTCGCTTCGCCAATTCGGGTGTCGACGGTTTGGCTTTGCAACAACAGTGGCCTGAATGAGCCCGACTTCGCGGATTCGAGCCCAGCGCGGCCGGGGGCGTTTTTGCGTTCGTGCCCGAACTGCGGTGTGCGCAGGCGCTTGCCGCTCGAATCCGCTCTCGCCTTGGCGGAGCCTCCGGCGTAGCCTGGATCGCCGTGGCTAGCCGGGTCGTAGCGGTTCAGGGGCTCCACTCAAGCACTTGCAGCGAATCCGCGAAGACCGGTGAGCAAACGTTCGAACAGGCGAACCGGCGCGGCGGGTGGCCTGCGACAAAAGTTTCCGAAGAGTTGGTCGGGGTTCGATCGATCAGTCCGCGAAACGCCAGCTGGCCTTGGCGTCGCGGTTAAGGGGAACTGCGGAGAGCGCGGCGCGGACGTACTCGATTGGGATCGGGCCTTGTTCGAGCACGGTGTCGTTGAACTGTTTTTCGGTCAACTTACCGGCGCCGACGATTTCCTGGCGCAAGGCGCGCAGCTGCAAGCCGCCTATCATATAGCCGCATTGGTAGAGCGGCGAATAACCGCCGCCAATAAAGCGACGCACTTCACTGGTGGCCCCGAGCCGTTCGTGGCCCACCCGATCCACGATGAAATCCACCATCTCCGCAGGCGTCATCTGGCCCAGATGAAATTTCAAGCTCACGATGATGCGGGCGGCCCGGTGCATGCGCCAGAAGAGCATCCCGATCCGATCCTCCGGCGTGCGTCCGTATTTGCGATCCCAGAGCATGAACTCCCAATAAACCGCCCAGCCCTCCACATAAAACGGTGTACTGAATAACCGTCGATACGGCCGGTGACGGTCGGACATGAATTTCTGCAGATGATGGCCTGGGATCAGTTCGTGCGGAGTCACGATGTGCATGAAATGCGGATTATTCCCGCGCATCGACATGAGTTTGTCCTCGTATTTCATGTCATCGCGCGCGTAGGCCACCAGCATGTTCGGTCCGTTGTAGGCCGCGTAGGGGAGATTTCGTTGCGCGTCCGGGGAAAGCATGCTGAGGCGCCAAAGTTCCTCCGCCAGGGGCGGGATAGTGACCAGATCCTGATCCTTGACAAAAGCGATGGCCGCCCGCGCTTTGTCCGCAATCACGCCCGCTTGTTGCCCCGGCGGCACGAAGTTGTTCTTCACTTTCGCCAGGGCCGCCTGCCAGTCCTCGCCCAGGCCCATCTCCGCGGCCGCTTCTTTCAGGCGCGCTTCGCACCACTTGAACTCCCGCTCGCCAATCGCGATCAATTCCTCCGGTGAATAGGCCAACACTTCGGCCGCCAGGTCGGCCGCCAACGCTTCCGCCCCAATCGGATCTCCCACCAGCGGATCGTCGTCCTCACCTTTAAGTCCCGCAATTTCTTCCCGTAGAAATTTGGCGTAACTCTCCAGGGCCGACTGCGCTTCCGTCGCGGGTTTTTTTACCCACCAACCGAACTCCGGCACAAATCCGTCGTAGAACGTCGACCAATCCTTGAGGGTCCGCCTGAGTTCATCGACGGCCGAGCTGGCGCGGCGTGCCAGGGCAGGAGCGATCCTGATCTTGTCGGCTTCTGACGTGTCCGGAGTGGTGTCGCGCGATTTGACTTTTTCCGGCTCTGTTTCGGGACGGCCGGCTTTGGCGATTCGTTTGCGCAACTTTTTGAGATCGGCGGGAATCACGGACACGCTGGCGGCGGCTTTTTGGGGGTCAACTGGTTCCATGCGCCAGCGGGCTTGTTGCAGGTCCTGGATGGCGTGGCGGAAAGGGAGCAAGACTTCCATCTCGGTCAGGCGCCGGCGTTCGAGGGCCAGGCGGGCTTGTTCGGCCGTCACTTTGTTGCGGAGCAGCAGGTAGTCGATGCGCGCCGGCGTCTCGAGGGTGTCAAACCGGATGGACGCGAGCCGTTCCTGCCAGCGATCGAGGAGTTGATTTAATCGCTCCAGACGTTCCGACGACCATGGCAAGTCGTAAAACCGGCCGATTTCCTCGTAATCAGCGCCAAACTGGGCCACCAGCTCCGAAAGACCCGGCCAGGAAGTCCCGGAAACCATCGGCGCCGCGGAAATTTTCTTGGGCAAGTCCACTTGGGCAGTCTGCGCAGAACCGGACCACAGCCACGGCAATAGAGACCAGCCCAGGACCCGGAACGAATGGCGGAAGTATAACTTCATGGATTTGGCCGGTGACTTTACGGGCTGCTTCAATTCATCGCAACTGCAGCGTGCGCGGCAGCGAAGCGACGGGCGTATCCTGGCGCCGCTCGGATATAAGCCGACAGGAACGCGGCGTTTACACCGCTTCAGCGTTCGAATGCCCGGGGCGTTGCTCTCACTCTTGTCGTCCGCAAGATGATGCGGCCTGAAGGCCGCGCCCCTGGGGCAGTGCGTGGGTCGGCTGCTACGAGATGGGAGAGATTCATGAGTAAAGAGAGCGGCCGCGGGTGCATAAACCATTGGACATTCGTCATTCGACATTCCGCACTCAGCATTCCGCACTCGAAATGGGCCCCCTGACGTCGGCTCACCGGATAAGGACGGCCCGCGGACAGTTTCCACCTGCCTCAAGCGTGGCCGAGTGCTAAAGTGCGCTGCGCATCGGACGCGGCCATGACGAAATACCTGCACGTGATCAACGTTGGGATCCAGAACACCCTGGTCTATCGCACGAATTTTATTTTGCGCAGTGCGTTTGGGCTGGTTCCATTGTTTGCCACTATCTCACTGTGGCGCGCGGTCTTTTCGGGTAAGGCGGGAGAGATCTCGGGTTACAGCCTGGCTCAAATGACTTCCTATTATTTGGTGGTGACAATTGTCGACGCGTTCACGGCGGTGGCCGAGGACGACTGGCAGATTGCGGCCGACATCAAGGACGGCCAGATCAGCCAGTTTCTGCTGAAGCCGATCGATTATTTGACGTATCGGCTGTGTCTTTACGGGGCCGGGCGACTGGTGTTTACGGTCTGTGCGCTTGTGCCGGTGGGCGCTTTTATCGTGGCGCAGCGACAATACTTCGTGCTGCCATCCGATCTGTGGACGCTGGGATGGTTTGGGCTTTCCCTGGTCTTTACGGGTCTGTTGCAGTTCTTCATCAGTTATACGATGGCCTTGCTCGCCTTCTGGGTGATGGAAGTGTCTACCTTCATTTTCATCGTGTTCGCTTTCGAATACATTGCCGGCGGGCACCTCTTCCCGCTGGATATTCTGCCGCCGGCGGCGTTCCGCGCGCTGCAATTCACCCCCTTTCCGTATCAGATGTTCTTTCCGGTCAACGTGTATCTGGGTCGGGTGAGCGGCCCGGAGCTTTACCAGGGGTTGGTCGTGCAGGCCGGTTGGGTAATCGCCTGTTATCTGCTGGCACGCTTCGTCTGGCACCGCGGCATTCGCAAATACTCGGCAGTCGGAGGGTGAGGGAAAAGCGGGGGGCGGAAAAGCGGAGGGCGGAAAGCGGAAAGGGGAAAGCGGAAAGCGGAAAGCGGAAAGCGGAAAGCGAAAAAAGTGAAAAGCAGAAAGCGGCCTGCCCGCCGTAGCCCGCAGGGCGAAGGAGGGAAAGCGGAAAAACGCCTGCAGGACGAAGCGGCCACCAGAAACCAGGAACCAGGAACCAGAAACCAGCAACCAGCAACCAGGAACCAGCAACCAGCAACCAGCAACCAGCAACCAGCAACCAGCAACCAGCAACCATTCCATGAATCCTTTCCTTCAAGCGACTCGGGTGTGGCGCCGGTATTGGGGGATTTACGTGATGCTTTGGCGCAACTCGGTGGTGCGGGAGATGGGGTTCAAGACGAACTTTCTGCTCTGGATCGTGGTGGAGTTGCTTTGGTTTACCTTGCAGGTCACGTTCATCGCCGTGATTTATCGGCACACAGACTGGATTGGCGATTGGTCGAAGTGGCAGGTGGTGTTTTTGATGGGGACGAGTCATTTGATTCAGCAACTTTTCACGGCGTTGTTTTTGATCAATTGCATGCAGATCTCGGAGCACATTCGGACTGGGCGCATGGATTTCTTCCTGTTATTGCCAGCCAACACGCGCTTTTTGTTGTCGCTTCGGCAAGTGGACCTGGGCGCGTTTGTGAACGCGGCTTCGGCCGTGATGGTGATGGTCTACGCGGGCAGCCGATTGGGTCTAAGTCCGACCCTGGTGCAGGTGATTGGATTCGTTTTGCTCTGCCTTTCCGGCTTGTTGGTGCATTACTCGTTGATGTTTCTTTTGGCCAACGCGAGCTTTTGGACGGTGAAGGCGCAAGGGATTGTTTGGGGCTACTACAATCTGTTTAACCTGGCGCGCCTGCCGGACGTGGCGTTTCGCGGGATGTTCAAGATGTTCTTCACCTTCGTGTTGCCGATGCTTCTGGTCTCCAACGTTCCGTCCAAGCTGGTCTTGGCCAAGTTATCGTCGCCGGGCGACATGCTTTTGCTGGTGCTGATGAGTGGCGTTTGTCTGGTGGTCTCGGAGGCGGGTTGGCGGCTGTCGGTTCGACGGTATACGAGTGCCAGTTCCTAGGGCAGGGGCGTGTCGGGCACTTTCGTAACCCGCTGATTAATTGGTGGATGCCCAAATTTTGGACACTGTAAGATCGCAAACGGCACTTGCCATAGCGGGTGGTCGGGTGTTAACTGCGGAGACCGTTCGCTGCCATCGCATGAGCCAGCCACAGCAAAAGGGAATCGCCACCACTCGCAGGAAATCTCCCCTCATTTATCTGGTCGATGATCAGCCGGTGCTATTGGACTTGGCCGAAATGTCGCTGCAGGCTGATGGTTATACCTTCAAGAAGTTTATGGATCCTGAGCTGGCCCTGGAAGCATTCAGCAAGGCCCGCCACAAGCCGGTGCTCTTAATCACCGATTACGCCATGGGCAAAATGAATGGCCTCGAACTGATTGAAAAGTGCAAAGTGCTCAAGCCCGACCTCAAAAGCATCCTCATCAGCGGAACCGCCGGAGCCGAGATCGTTCTAGGCTCGCCGGTTCGCGTCGATCGTTACATGGGCAAACCCTATCAGCCCGCCAACCTCGCAGATCTCGTGCGGCACGTGCTCTCCGCGGAGACGGCCCTCTGATCGCCTGCCGCCATGGCCCCGACCGGAAAGAAGCTGGGCATTCTCATTTCCACGCCTCCTGACCAACCGGGTTTTCTCCACGGGATCAAACTGGCCCAAGCCGCCATTCGCGCCGGAACCAACGTTTACCTGTATTGCATCGATGACGCCGTCGGCGGGGTCAACGACCCGCGCCTGCAATCGCTGCGCGCGTCCGGCCTCCATCTGTTTGCCTGCGCCTATGCCGCGCACCGGCGGCGGTTGCCCCTCAGCGAAGCAGCCGTGTTCTCGGGACTGTCCGTCGTGGCTGAACTGATCGCTGCCACCGACCGGTTTGTGAGTTTTAACTGAGGTCCCACCGCATGAAGCCCCGGCTTTTGCTCATTATCGACAGCGATCCCCGAAGCAGTCCCAAACCGGCCGAGGCCGTCCGGATCGCCGCCGGGATTGGGGCTTGGGACACGCTTCAATTGACCCTTTATCTGCATGGTCCAGCGGTCTCGTTGTTGAGTGCGGAAAGCGAGGAGTTCCCTGACGGCGACAACTACGCGCGGTATCTGCCGGTGGTGCGTGAGCGAGGACACATCATCTGCGTGGCTCCGCGCGCGGTCTCGGGTGGCGAAACATCAGGCTGCGAGGCGGACTGTCGTGCGATCGAGCAGGCGGAGCTTGCGCAATTGGCGGCCGGCTGCAAGTGGGTTTTGCGGTTCTAATCCATGGCGCGCCAGCTCCATATCCTGACGCGCCAGGAAGATGTCCTGGCCGCCGCCGTGATCACGCGACAACGTGAGTCCCTCGAGACCGAGGTTATCATCGTTGACCTGACGGAGGAATCTCCCGACTACACCGCGTTACTGGAGCAGATTTTCGCCGCCGATTCCGTGGCGGTGTGGTGAATCGTCAGGGCGTTTTAAGAGGCAGAGGCCGGATCTTGATGTTACGGAACCAACATTCGTCCTCGTGATCCGTCAGCATGATGTACCCCTGCACTTTATCACCGAAGCCGGGCGCGTTTCTGAATTTACTTTCCGCCACGGCAGCCTTGAGGGCCGGACTGCCCAGTTCGTATTCGAGGATTTTTTTGCCATTGAGCCAATGTTCGACGTGCGGACCTTGCAGCAGGACCCGGGAGAAATTCCATTCGCCCACTGGCTTGAGCGGTTTATCGGGCGGCGCGGGCAAGACATCGTAAAAGGAGCCGGTCTGCCGCTTGGGTCCACGCCGGCCATCGGGATTACCGGTGTCATCAATCATCTGGTACTCATGACCGGGGCCGGCGGTGCGTTCTTCGAGGACGAGGTATTTGATGCCGTTGTTGCCGGCGGGGCTGATGCGCCATTCCCAAGTCAGATCGAAGTCGCCAAATTTTCTGACCGTGATGATGTCTCCGCCGCGGATTTTACTGACTTTTTTGAGGACGCCATCCTGGACTTGCCACCCGGCTCCGGGGGCGGCTTGTTTGCCATAGAGCCGCCAGCCTTCCAGGGAAGTGCCGTTAAAAAGCAGTTGCCACCCTGCTGCTTTTTCGGCCGGAGTGAGCTGGTTGTGCCCCGCGTCGGTTTCGCCAGCCATCAGAGCGCGGCCACCGATGAAAATGGAAAGACCCACGAGAGTGGACCAGCAGCGAGGACGATTGAATTTCATGAATAGAACAAGCCTATCGGGTGGAAGCGGCGGGGCCAAGTCGGGATTTGACGGTCTTGGCCGCATTCCGGGCTGGCGCGTCGGCGGCTGGCGAGTAGACTCCGGGCTCGTGACGCCCCTCTTGGCCAGCATCCTGGAGCTGCGGGCTTGGCTTACTTCGCCGATTGGCCTCATCTTCGCCGTCTTTCTCGTGTGGATGCTCTACGACGCGGTCCGGCGGGGCGAATGGATTTGGGTGCTGGTGCTGCTGATCTTTCCGGGGTTCGGCGCGCTTTGGTATTATTTTTACGTCTACCGAGCAACGCCGTCGGCGACACGCGGCTTCGAATTGCCGGGGGCATTTGATCGCAAGCGCATCAAACAGCTCCAGGCGCAGATCCATCATCTCGATCACGCCCATCATTACTCTCAACTGGGGGATGTGTATTTTCAGCAGGGCAAACTGGAAAAGGCGGAAGCCTGTTACCGGGCGGCGATGGAACGGGATCCGCAGGACATCGATACCCGGGCTCACTACGGGCAGTGTTTGCTGCGGCTTAAGCGCGCGCCGGAAGCCAGGCCGCTGCTCGAAGCAGTCGTGGCCGAGAACCCGAAGCATGATTATGGCTATTCCCTGATGGCGCTGGCGGAAACTCTCACCGCGGTGGGCGAGCCCGAAGCCGCCATCGCCACCTGGCAGCAGGTGACCGACCGGCATTCTTACCCGCGTGCCCGAGTGCAACTGGCCGAATTGTATTTGGCCAGGGGCCAGCGCGATCGGGCGCGGGAGGAGATCCGTGAAGTGCTCGACGACGATCCACACACCCCGGCCTTCCAACGCCGGCGAGATCGGGTTTGGATCAAGCGGGCGCGAAAAGTGGCGCGCCAACTGAAGGGATGAACGGATCTTCAGGGCGAATGCTTGACCACGCTACAGCGGCACTTTTCTTGGACGGCCCTGAGTTCGTAGGCTCCTCCGGCCGGGCAGTCCGGTTTGTGTTCGATGTAACTGCTGGCGCCGAACAGATCTGCTTCCGTCGGCACTTCGCTTACGTCTTTCTTGTGCTCCAGGGCCCATTGCATCTTGGCCCCGTCGATACTGTGGCGATTGGCGGCGCAGGCTTCGGTGCGTGCCTTGTTAATCGCATTGTTCAGGTTGGGTATGGCGATGGCAGCCAACACGCCAATGATCGCCACCACGATCATAATCTCAATTAGCGTGAATCCACTGGGTTTTGTTTTCATAAACTTTCTCCGGTGAGGGGTTGTTCCGTTTTGCAAACAAGAAAATCAACAACGGCCCTGGGAAAAGTTTCGCATTTCCGCAGAGGGATCCGACATCGCACTGCTTATGGGTAGCTTCCACTTGCTTATGTACGCGCATTGGGGCCAGGAACCTACTCCCTCTCCCCTCAACGGGGAGAGGGCCGGGGTGAGGGGTGAAAAGGCCCAGAGTTGCGAGTTCCCGAAGATCAGGTTCACGGAGAGGGAAAACCTCCAACCGGGGCGGGTGGTTTTGGCCTGTGGGCTGGCCGTCTGTCTGAGCGCCTGTTCCCCTCTGCACTCCGGCACGTCGCCGGGGGGGCTGCGACGCGCCTTGACCTTTCATGCCTCCTTCGATCACGGGACGGAGGCGGATTATGCATTTGGGGACCACTCGCTGTTCACGGCCAGGGCTAAGGACAGCCGGGCGGCTGCGCAGCGCGGTCTGGGCGGCACCAACGTGGCTATGCTCGCCATGGGCGAAGGCCGTTTTGGTAACGCCCTTCGGTTTCCGCGGAAACAGGCCGCGCTCGTTTTTTACCAGGCGGCGGAGAACTTTTCGTATAACACCACCAATTGGGCCGGAACGGTTTCCTTCTGGCTGAGCGTAGATCCGGCGGTTGATCTGGAACTGGGCTTCTGTGATCCCATCCAGATCACCGCACACGCCTGGAACGACGCCGCCTTTTTTGTGGAATTCGAGAAGCGACGCACGATCCCGTTTCGTTTGGGCGTGTATGCAGATTTCAAAGTGTGGAACCCGGAGAATCGGAAGTGGGACGAAATCCCGGCAATGAACCGGCCATTGGTGACGGTGGAGGAGCCTCCATTCGGGCGCGGGAAATGGACGCATGTCGTGTTTACGTTTGAGCGATTCAATACTGGGAAGGCGGATGGCCTGGCCAAGCTTTACCTGGACGGTGTTTTGGCGGGGGCTTTGCCGCCGCGGACGCAGACCTTCACGTGGGACGATCGGCAGACATCCATCATGCTCGGTTTGGGGTATGTCGGCCTGTTCGACGAGCTTTCCCTCTTTAACCGCGCGTTATCTGCGGAAGAGGTCAAGACGCTCTACGGATTAGAGCGCGGGGTGACCGGCTTGCTCCGGCCGCAATAGCTGGCGCACGTCTTTAGCATTGACCGGGGGTCGTCTTCTTTTCAGCATCGTTTCATGTCCCGAACCTGTTTGGCCACCCTGGCGTGGCTGTCCGGCCTCGTTCTGTCTTGTGCAGCTCCATCCGGCGTTAAGATCACTCAACAAACCGAGAAACTGCGCGTGGAAATCAACGGCCAGTTATTCACGGAATATCATTTTGCCGGCGCGCCGCATGTTTACTTTTATCCGGTCCTGGGCCCCGGTGGGGCGGCCATGACTCGCAACTGGCCGATGAAGGAGGCCGAGGGCGAAGAGCGTGACCATCCACATCATCGTTCACTCTGGTATTCGCATGGAGCGGTGAACGGGTTTGATTTTTGGGCCGAAGGTTCCAAGTCCGGCCAGATTCTGCATGACAAGTTCCTGGAAGTGCGGGATGGCGCCGAGATCGGGATCATCCGGTCAGCCAATCGCTGGGTGGCCCCCGACGGTGAGGTGGTGATAACTGACGAGCGCGTTTTCCGCGTTTATGCACGGCCGGACCACGAGCGGCTGTTCGATTTTGAGGTGACGTTGAAGGCCGGCGAGAAGGACGTGGTCTTTGGAGACACCAAGGAAGGGGCCATGGCCATCCGGGTGAACGAGGAGATGCGTCTGACCCGGGGCAAAGGCCAGCGAGGGGTTGGGCATATCGTTCAGAGCACAGGAGTTCGGGACGGGGCGACCTGGGGAAAGCGGGCCGACTGGTGCGATTACTATGGGCCTGTGCACGGGAAGACGGTTGGCATCGCCATCTTCGATCATCCCTCCAACCCCAAGCACCCCACCTGGTGGCATGTGCGTGATTATGGCTTGTTTGCGGCCAACCCCTTTGGAGTGCACGATTTTGAGAAGCGAGCAGAAGGCGCCGGTAATCTTGCCATCCCCAAAGGCGAAAGCATCACCTTC